>NZ_QWJI01000009.1 GCF_004354815.1 Cardinium endosymbiont of Culicoides punctatus | reverse complement strand
AGTTGCGTAGTAACTTTCATCGTTGAGTACAATAATTTGAAGTTAGTAACTATAACTACAAAAATATCAATTATTCACTAAAAATATCAATTATTCACTACTTTGCGAAAGTCCTGAATATAATAAATGAAGCTAAAAAATCTCGTCAAGCATAATAAAAAAATAAAACGACTATGATCCTTTTAATATTGAGATTCATTGAATTTCAATATTAGGACAGCATTTTTAGAAGTCTTTCTAATAGGGCAGAAACTGTAAGATAGCCTTTATATGCTTCTTTTCTTGCTTCAAGAGAACGTTTTATAATAAAAGTAAGCAGTTGAGTGGGATTTAGCCCAATTTCTGCTGCCTGATGAAAAAAAAAGGAAGAAGGATTCATACCCACTGTAGTATTCGGGTCATTTAAAAAAATATCTTCATTATCAGTAATAAATCCATCTATACGTGCATACACTGTACAGTTGAGTAATGTAAATAAAGACACCGCATTTTTTCGAATGGTATGTAGCATATCCGCAGGTAAACACATGGGTGTTTGCTTACGTACAATGCCAGGCAGATATTTTGCCCTATAATCAAAGGGGATCTCCCCTTTCTGTATTTCTGTTGGTGGTAGGGCAATAATATTGCCTTTTTTTTCCTCTAATACAATACATGAAAACTCACGGCCGTTTATAAAAGCTTCAATAACTATTTCTTCCTCTGCTTCTGTGCTAATTAATAAAATATTTGTTTTTTCTATTGCAAAATGATGTTCCATATAGGCTAGCAATGCGCTAGGTGTGTAAAAAACTTGTTCTTTTATGCACACAGGAAAGCCTATACCTTCACGTACGTCCGTTAGTTTGTTTAGCCAGACTTTTTTATCTTCTAACGTATATCTATTCCAAGTATGAAAGTCTATTTTTTCCATAAAGAAACCCCTATTTACAGCTGTTGTAAGCTCATCCATACACTGATTTTTAACCATTGAAACGCCTATAGATGATCCTTGTATGCTACTTTTTACAACAAAAGGCAACCCAACTGTAGTGATTATATGATCTAATAGATCTTTCTTATTAGTAACACTTAGCCATTCTTTTTGAAACAAAATCATGGAAGAAGGTGTAAGAATTCCAGCATCCTTCAAAAGTTTTTTCTGAAAAACTTTATTAATACCTAATGCGCTTGGTAAAATACCAGCTCCTGAATAAGGTATTTCATACCATTCTAAAAGACCTTGAATCGTACCATCTTCTCCATAAGGGCCATTTAAACAGAGAAAGGCTATATCAAAATGCTTGTGAAAGTCACTAGCCTCTATCTTTTTCCCTATGGTTTCGATGAATTTTTCTGTATGCTGGGCATCACCATCATGGAGAGATTCTATATAAAGTGGTATGCCAAAAACACTAGGAAATGTTGATACAGAAGGGTAAAACTCCCTAATCGTACCCTGGTAAAGATATTGCCAGTTAAGTAGAATGAAATTTCTAAGGCTATCTACAAATATAGGCACTGGTTCAAAAAGTTTCCTATCTAAGTGATCATAAACGGTACGACCACTTGCAAAAGAAATTTCACGTTCTCTGGAACTTCCTCCTAAAAAAACACCAACTTTGATAGGCGCTGTTGTAGCATTATTCACAAGAATTAAAATATAAAAGCAAAGAGAAGGAACTATCCTTGAGATACAGCCATCATTGTACTTTCTTTTTCAATATTTTTTTCCTGATGGACTAGTCCTATACGTGATTTATTAAGTTGTGCTACTGCGTAATCTTTATCAATAACTAATTTTTCCATATTTTCGGATGAAGGAGCTGTATACATTGCCTCACTCATAATATTTTCACAAATAGAACGCAATCCTCTTGCACCTAATTTCAGCACTATTGCTTGTTCTGCAATAAAATCGAGTGTGTCATCTGTAAAAGTAAGTGCAATCTTATCCATTTCAAACAATTTCATATATTGCTTGACCAGAGCGTTTTTAGGTTCTGTAAGAATACGCCTTAGGTTACTTTGTGTAAGTGGTTCAAGACCTCTTATAATGGGTAGCCGGCCCACTAACTCTGGAATAAGTCCATAAGCTTTTATATCTGCAGACGAAACATATTTGTGTAGATCTTTTTCTTCATGCTTAACAGATGAACGTCTTGCAGCAGAAGAGAAACCTATGGTTTGTAGATTGAAGCGATTCGCAATTGTTCTAGTAATACCATCAAAAGCACCTCCACAAATAAATAGGATATTTTCTGTATTTACAGCTGTCAACTTTTGGTCTGGATGCTTTCTTCCTCCTTGTGGCGGGGCATTGATAATTGATCCTTCTAGTAGTTTTAAAAGTGATTGTTGTACACCTTCACCACTTACATCGCGTGTAATAGATGGATTATCTCCTTTACAGGCAATTTTATCCACTTCATCTATGTAAATAATACCTCGTTCAGCTGCGGAAACATCATAGTTAGCAGCATGTAATAAGCGTGTAATAATACTTTCTACATCTTCTCCTACATAGCCTGCTTCTGTGAAAACTGTTGCATCAACAATACAAAAAGGAACTTCTAATAATTGTGCTAAGGTGCGGGCCAAATATGTTTTTCCTGTACCTGTTTCTCCAATAAGCAGTATATTCGATTTTTCAATAACAACATCATTTTTTTTATTTATTGGTTGCATTAGGCGTTTATAGTGATTATAAACAGCAATCGATAGCGCCTTTTTGGGCTCTTCCTGGCCAACTACATATTCATCTAAATAGTCCTTGATTTTTTTTGGTGGTAATAAGTGAATAGGTTTTATTTCGTTAATCATGGCATTTCCCTTCTGTGTTTGAATAACTTCCATAGCTTGTACTACACAGTCATCACAAATACGACCATCAGGACCAGAAACCATAATACCAACTACATTACTGTTCCTTTGACAAAAAGAACAGTAGGTTTTCTCATTCATACTCATAGCAATAATACAATAACGTGTTACTGTTTAGATTTTTTTTCTAATATGGAATCAATGATGCCATATTCTTTGGCCTGGTCTGCACGCATCCAGTAGTCTCTATCTGAATGACGCGCTACAGAAGCATAATCACGTCCTGTATGCTTTACCAAAATATTATGTAAATCTTTTTTTACTTCAATGATCTGCTGCACCGTAATCTCCATATCAGAAGCGGGCCCCTTAGCCCCTCCCAATGGTTGGTGGATCATAATTCGTGCATGTGGAAGTGCAGAACGTTGTCCTGTTGCTCCACCAGCTAATAAGATAGCTCCCATAGAGGCAGCAAGCCCCGTACAAATAGTAGACACATTTGGCGAAATGTATTGCATGGTGTCATAAATACCTAATCCTGAATACACAGACCCTCCTGGACTATTAATGTATAATAGAATATCTTTTCGGGAATCAACAGATTCCAAAAAAAGCAATTGGGCAATAATGATATTAGCAATAGCATCATCGACTTGTGTACCTAGAAAAATAATTCGATCCATGATCAATCGAGAAAAAACATCCACTTCACGGAAATGAGCTGGACGTTCTTCAATAACCGATCGAGTCATATTTTCAATATCGGAAACATAACTATCTACTTGTAAACCACTCGCGTAACCACTTTTGACTACAAACTGCTTAAATTCTTTATGATCTGACATAACATGTGGGTATAAAAGCCCATTTTATTCTTTAAATGCTATCCTTAATTACAAGGGAATAATAAGAAATATAATACAAAATAGCCTAACAAAAAAGAACGAAACGTATAATTCTTGTAATCCAAATACTTCAAATAAAGCTTTAGAAATCTATTAGGTTCATAGACATTGTTTTCTTATTCTCTCCCTTCATATTTTAAATCTCTTTCGAAACATACTACAACGCTACTTTTCGCCATTTCTATGCAAAAAATAAAGGAAAATCCATTGACGAAAAGAGCCTATGCTTTTACGTATCTAAAAATACCTAAATTTCTCATATACTCACTTGCTTTTTGCTTAATTCATCAAAAATTGTTTACACTTGATATATATGCTTATACATCATAGTTATATGTTTTTTTGCCTCTTGATATTATCGAATTAAGCTAAATATTTACTACATTTACCAAATGTACAGAGGGCCTTTATCGATAGTCAAGCATGGTTAAATGTACAATATTCAATCATTCTGCATTTGCAAGTCTGTGAAAATGCAACATAATCAGTTATAATGAATAGTAGAGCAAGACGTTACTCGTTTATTAATCTATTAGTTATATCTCTAAAATATAAAAAAAGAAGTGACATGCCATGCAAAATAAAGTCCTTATTTTTACTACAATTGATTCTGGAAATTATTTTACTGAAAATTTTAGTTGTTGGTATGCAGGTGCATTAGAAGCAACAGGGCATAGTACAGAGATAATAAAGCTAGAGCATTTAGCTGAAATAGTTGCTAATAAACTTTTAAGTATTCAGAAAGAAAAGCTTAAAACAATGCAAGACGTGCTCTTAAAAGCAGTAAAAATAATTCTAATTGTTCCAGAAATCAATAACATGCTACCAACCAATGTAGGGTATTTTACTCAATTCATATCACAAGAAAACAGACATGACATATGCCATCTAGTAACTATTATCATAGACCATCTAAAGACAAAGTCCCCTAAAGCAAATAGAAAATTTGAATATCCTATAAATGACCTTGATACTTTATTTGGTTCTTCTTTTCGTACTAACCGTATAGAGATTAAAAATAGTTTGAGTGGGGATATGTGTGATATTTTTGCATCATTCCCTAATATTCTCGATATACTCATAAAATAAACTTCAAATCAATACGCGCATATTTCTTGAACCTTTGGGATCATTTTCCTAAGTTTGTTATGCGGGTCATTATATAATTTTCGTACACTTACTGTACGGAACTACTTGTTTCAAAAACAATAATTATCAGAACGAATATGAAAGTTAATACTGAAATGGATGAGCCACTTCTGCAAGAAAACAAAAATAGATTTGTATTATTCCCAATTGAATATCATGATATTTGGAGTTTTTACAAACAAGCAGAAGCCAGTTTTTGGACAGCAGAAGAAATAGATCTTAGTCAAGATATAAAGGACTGGGAAGAGCTAACATCAGACGAAAAACATTTTATCACACATGTACTAGCCTTTTTTGCAGCCAGTGATGGTATTGTTAATGAAAATTTGGTTCAAAATTTTGCCAATGAAGTCCAGTACACAGAAGCAAAGTTTTTTTATGGTTTCCAGATAGCTATCGAAAATATTCATTCTGAAACTTATTCTTTACTTATTGATACCTATATAAAAGATCCTAAAGAACGTCATCGATTATTTAATGCTATTGAAACCATTGATTGGGTTAAGAAAAAGGCAGATTGGGCACTACGCTGGATCAATGAAGGTTCATTTGCAGAACGACTGATCGCTTTTGCAGCAGTAGAGGGCATCTTTTTTTCTGGTAGCTTTTGTGCTATTTTTTGGCTTAAGAAAAGAGGACTAATGCCAGGCCTAACCTTCTCTAATGAACTTATTTCTCGAGATGAGGGATTGCATTGTGATTTTGCATGTTTACTTTATAACCAGCATATTAAATATAAGCTTCCCCAGGAACAAGTTGGTAAAATTATAGCTGATGCAGTTGCTATTGAAAGTGAGTTTGTAGCTGATGCCTTACCTGTTAGATTAATTGGCATGAATGCAGATTTAATGATCCAATATATTCAGTTTGTTGCGGATAGACTACTCCTCGAACTAGGATGCAAGAGAATCTACAATGTAACCAATCCATTTGATTTTATGGAAATGATTGCATTACAGGGAAAAACAAATTTCTTTGAAAAAAGAGTAGCAGAATACCAGAAATCTGGTGTAATGGGTAGTATCTCTCAGGATAAAGATAAAGCACGCTTTACATTAGACGAAGAGTTTTAATCGACAAGTAGGTAAAATTTGTAGAGGTATCTTTTAAGGAAAACGGAATAGGGCTTTCGCAAAACCGGCAATAATGCTTGCTTTTTTAGATACGGTTATGTTTAATAATTTGTATAATCAACAAAAAATGTAGTTTTTAGCTAAAATTGCGAAAGTCCTGCTGAAGTTAAAAAAATTAAAGTTATTTCCTCAAAGGATCTTTATAAAAAACGTTTTTAATCTCTCTTAATTAAAATAATTTTATCATTGAAATTCTGATATAATACCGTATATATTTTATTATAATATTGCACATTCCATATGTTATAGCTCTTGAAAAGAAAATGCATAGCTAGGGGATGGAATGAAATTTGATTAATTTTGTAGTAGTTCGGACAAGAGGTCAACAAGGGAATAGTTAGATATAATGATCTTATTATCATTGTTAATAAATTCATATTATAAGCAAATAAATGGTAGTTGTAAAACGAGATGGCCGCTTAGAGTCAGTCAAATTCGATAAAATAACCCTGCGCATAGAAAAACTTTGCTATGGGCTAAATATGGATTATATCGATACGATTGCCATGGTTAAAAAAATCATTGACGGCATTCACGATCGTGTAACTACTTCAGAAATAGATAATTTAGCTGCAGAAACTGCAGCAGCTATGACGGTATATCACCCAGATTACGCTATCATAGCTGCACGAATAGCGGTTTCTAATCTGCATAAAGAAACCAGTAAATCCTTTTCCAGTACTATAAAAAGGCTCTATACCTATGTCAATCCTATAACTGGAGAAAATGCTTCTATTATAGCCAAGGATGTATATAAAGTGATAGCTGAACATGCAGCGTATTTAGACAACGCCATTGTTCATGAACGCGATTTCTCATATGATTATTTTGGATTTAAAACACTGGAACGATCTTACTTGTTGAAAATAAATGGGAAAATAGTAGAACGTCCGCAATATATGTTGATGCGTGTAGCTGTAGGTATTCATGGTGATAACCTAGATGCTGTGCTCGATACATATAATTTTATGTCTGAAAAGTGGTTTACACATGCAACGCCTACGCTTTTTAATGCAGGCACACCGAAGCCTCAACTTTCTTCTTGTTTCTTATTAATGATGCAAGACGATAGCATTCAAGGTATTTACAATACGCTCACACAATGTGCAAAGATATCACAATCTGCAGGGGGCATTGGGTTAAGTATCCATAATATACGGGCAACAGGTTCTTATATTCGGGGAACCAATGGTGTCTCTAATGGTATTGTACCTATGTTACGGAATTTTGATATGACAGCTAGGTATGTAGACCAAGGAGGAGGAAGACGTAAAGGAAGTTTTGCTATCTATATGGAGCCATGGCATGCAGATATTTTTGATTTTTTAGATCTTAAAAAAAACCATGGTAAAGAAGAACGAAGGGCAAGAGATCTTTTTTATGGACTTTGGATTCCAGATTTGTTTATGCAACGTGTGGAAGAAAATGAAACTTGGTCGCTTTTTTGTCCCAATGAAGCCCCAGGTCTATCAGATTGTTATGGAACAGCATTTGAACAAAAATACAAACAGTATGAAAGAGAAGGGAAAGCACGAAAATCTATAAAAGCACAAGAGCTTTGGTTTGCTATCCTAGATTCCCAAATAGAAACAGGCACACCTTATATGCTCTATAAAGACGCTGCAAATGCAAAATCCAATCAAAAAAATCTAGGTGTTATAAAATCCAGCAACCTCTGCACCGAAATCATAGAATATACTGCTCCAGACGAGGTTGCGGTGTGTAACCTTGCCTCTATTTCTCTACCCATGTTTGTAACAGCAGACAGGTCTTTTGACCATACCAAACTGTATCAGGTAGCTTATGTAGTCACCAAAAACCTTAATAAGGTTATTGACAGAAACTATTACCCTGTGGCAGAAGCATCCTACTCTAATTTAAAACATAGACCTATTGGCATTGGCGTACAGGGCTTAGCAGATGCATTTCTTAAAATGAAACTGGTCTTTGATAGCGCTGAGGCACGAAAACTAAATAAAGAAATTTTTGAAACCATTTACTTTGCAGCCGTAACGGCTTCTAAAGACTTGGCACAAAAAGAAGGCGTTTATGAAAGCTATCCTGGATCACCCATTGCTCAAGGTATTTTCCAATTTGATATGTGGGGCGTAACGCCTTCTTCTGGTAGGTGGAATTGGGATATGTTGCGTAAAGAAGTCCTCCAATATGGAGTAAGAAATTCTCTCTTGGTGGCACCCATGCCCACAGCCTCTACATCCCAAATATTGGGCAACAACGAATGCTTTGAACCCTATACTTCTAATATTTATACCAGACGAGTCCTTTCTGGTGAATTTATTATTGTAAACAAATATTTATTAGAAGACTTGATTCGACTCGGTTTGTGGAATGAACAAATGAAAGAAGCCATTATGATTGGTAATGGGTCTATCCAACATATTGAAGCTATTCCGCAATACATTAAAAATCTGTATAGAACTGTTTGGGAGATTCCTCAGAAATCCATTATTGATATGGCTGCAGACCGAGCACCCTACATCTGTCAAAGCCAAAGTCTCAATCTCCATATGCAAGATGCTACCATGGGTAAACTAACCTCTATGCACTTTTATGGTTGGAAAAAAGGACTCAAAACAGGTATGTATTATTTGCGCACTAAGGCAGCTGCAGATGCGATTAAATTCACTATACAGAAAAAAACACTTACGGTACAGGAAGATCGAGTCTCCCCTATCCAAGAGGCAAGCCCTGATGTAGAAATAGAACAAGAATGCTTGATGTGTAGTGGATAGTTGATACATGGATCACCTATTCCGTTCGACTATGCCAATCCCAAGTAATATAAATAACATTTCTTGAAATACCTCACTATTGTGTTTACTATAAATACACCGTAATTTGTACTCAAACGAGTATGTTATGCGGAAGTTTATATTTCTATTGTTGGTTCATAGCCTGACGTGGCAGATCCCAGCCACAGCAACATCCACTCCCACTCCCACGGAAGGTTATCTAAAATTTGGTCCTAAGATTGGATATCATGGATTCTGGGAAGTGGGTCTCCATTGGATAAAGGCTCCCTATAGCTCTGGCTGGCCAGTAGGTCTATTTCTATCCCATGTTTCACAAACCAATGACTCACGCCCAAATGATGGCTGGGAAGTTGGATGTTTTTTTCATGCAACATGTATTAATGCCGAAGGGCATGAAATTGACCCAAAGAGACTACTTGAATATGATATTGACCGAAAAACACCTCTATATGTCAAGAGCATCCATATACCCATAACAGAAAAAATGTATGTTGGTCAACGAAGACGGTTTTGTTGGTTATTTGGGTTTGATATTTCTTATATATTGACAGCCAAGATATCAGATCCTGGTGGCATATTATTTACGAAATCGTTCAATAATATTGCGCTTGATACAAATAACAAAATAAAAAAAATACCACCAGGTTATCGAACAGATTATACCTATACGCATATACCTGTGCAAACTATTTTTGGCAGGCGGTGGCATTTTGGCATCGGTGCCGGTATAGGATATGAAATGGAGATGGGATTGGATTTTCATTTTAACATTATGGCTACAGAAACATTCAGAACGCTAGGTTTTATCTTTACCATTGGCTATGATGTAAATAAATTCCTAATTCCTGCTATAAAGGATGAAAAAAAATGTGGTAACCCTAAGGAAAACACCAATACTATACCCATATTAGGACAAAGCGATCTATAAAAGAAATATGCATGTTCGACTTGTACATGCATAAGCAGACTTTAAATATGTTACAATTATGTTTAACATACACTAATGTATACTTAAATCGATAATGTTATGCGCAAGTTTATATTTCTATTGTTAATTCATAGCTTTATGTGGCAGATTACAGCCACAGCAACATCTACTTCCACAGAAGGTTATCTAAAATTTGGCCCTAAGTTTGAATATCATGGATTTTTTTGGAGCACTTTTTCTATAGGTGAAGGTCAGTCCATAGGGTTATTTGTAGCCTCTGTCTCAAAAAGAAAATGGGATGCACTATTATATAGTAGTACTGGTTGGGAAATTGGGCTCCTTTTTCGTTCCATACATATTGGTGCTCGAAGACAAGCCATCCATCCCCAGGCACCATTTAGGTGCTGTGATGAGCCCAGCATACCACTATATGTCAAAAGTATCCATATACCTATTATCGGAAAATTTTACATAGGTAAACGGAGGCGATTTTGTTGGTTATTTGGATGTGATATCTCTTTTATGCTTACGGCCAAAGCATTAGATCCTGAGGGTGAATTTATGCAATCAGCTGCTTATGCTGCGCTTGATGAGAAGGATAAAAAAGGATACTGGACACCAGCTTATAAAGAAGCCTATGATACTTTTCATACTCAATGGAAAAGAAGAGGAAGTAAGTATAGCCATATACCTGTACAAACTATTTTTGCTAGCTGGTGGCATTTGGGCTTATATTTTTTTGGCATAGGATACGAAATGGACATGGGCTTTTCCTTTCACTATATGATTCCAACTATGGCAACTTCTGGTATGACAGGTCACCTTTTTACAGCCAGCTATGATTTGAATAGATGGATTATCCCTGCCTTAAGTCAGAAAAAACGACTTGGTACTTCCTCTAGAAGTACCAAGTCGTTGACCAACACATAAATAGATCTAATTTACTTTTTGTAAAAACGGATTATGGTATACTTTCTTATATCTCCCTTGCATGCAAAAAATGTATTGAAACGATAGTCATTACGCATCAAATATTTCATATTCTCATAACTAAGCCAATAAAAATTTTGATCAGTATTTAAGATCATAAATTTAGAAACAGACTGCCCATCTCTCTCACATCCAATTACATTTGCATAGTGCCATAATGTTGGTTCATATAGAAAAAAGACAATCACAGGATCTTTGTATTCTACCATATCTTGCTCCATAACTGCTGCACAATCTTTAAAATGGTCGTAGCTACAGACCTTAGTATCCTTATACCCATCCGATAAATGGCGATCAATATATTCAGATAGATAATAAGGGGTAGGCCCAGTAGTATTATGATCTGTTATAGCACGTGTAGCAACACCAGCTCCTGCTGTTATTCCCCCTCCTACTAATAAAGGAATACCAACAGGAGGGCAAATAGTGGTTAGGAGTATTCCACCTATCAAACCTCCAATCCCAATTCCACGAGTAACATCAGCTCTTTCTCCAGCTATCTCAGTAGCTTTAGGACAATTTTGTAAAAAAAAGGCAAATCCACTTGGGTCATTCCATGGTGCTAAAGTCTCACTATTTAGAGGTTGACCTGCAAGTATCAAAGCCCTAGCACCAGAGTTAGGACCACAAGACCAACCTTCAACTTGAGCAGGGATCTGACTAAAAGCAGCTTCAATTTTAGAAATATCTAACGTTTCCCAATTGCTAGAAACGCGTATGGTGTTCCGGAAGGCTGTATACCCCCCTATATGATTTTTTGTATAGCCAGTTTTAATCCCCCCTCCTGCACCTACGTTTGTCTTGGATGTCAATTCAGCAAAATCATAAGGATCTGCTACTTCTATGGCACGAACTGTCGTAGGATGCATTTGGACATATTGATGTATAATAGGAGCTAACTCTCGTAATGCTTCTTGCATAATAAAACAAATCTGTTCTTGATGACCTTCCTGCAATACGGTTACAAATTGATTAAAATCTAGGCCTAGATCTTTAAATCCATCAGGTGTAACCCATACACATAATACCTCTCCTGGTGCGGTGTTATGAATCAGTTGCTTTGTAGCAGCTTGAGTAATAGGTTTTGGAATTTTCTCACTATTTCTTCCCTCCTGCGGCGGACCATCGTATGGAACCACTGATTGTTCATCTATTGCCCTTAATTCTTTAGATGCATGATGGCATCCACTTGTCAAAAAAGCAGCTAAAATCAATATATTTGATAAAAATTTCATTATAAAAACTGTTTAAATGGTTAAAAAATACACTTTTGTTGAGAATGCAGCCTAAGCGGTTGTAGTGTTCCTGAGTATTGGATTATAGATTATACCTATCCATTGCTCGTTGTGTGTGTGGGATAAAATATATAATCCAAGTAATGTGTCTACACATGCTAATGCCTGATTTTCAACAACTTTTTATCACCTCTATCTTAATAGTATTTTTATTCCATTATAAGATAGAAGCAACTTTGACAAGTTAATGGATCTTTTTTTAAAACCACAACAAGTATTAAGGCTCCTAAGTTTCCACATAGGCATTCACAGTACCGTACAAGAGACAAACATGCGATACAAATGTTTTTTTAGTCGATTTATATCATCTATTTTTTTGCTGTAATTCTGAATAAATGTTATAAAAAACATAATAATACCATTGGTATTATATACAATGTTTTGAATAATTACTTACAACTACGTACATTAGTGGATAGAGTGGATAGGAAGCTAGCCTAGCATCATAGGATCTAGTCTTAACTATACAATTTATTATTGAAAGGATGAGGTTACTTTGTCACCATTAAGCACTCATGGAAGAAGGAGAAAGGTATTTAAAAAAAATTTTTTATTTTTTCATCCTAATTTTATTAGGTGTGTTCTTGTATATACCAGTACATGCACAATCTGCCACAAACCATCAGGACGATTTTGTAATGGAACATGTAACAGATGCACATAGTTGGCATTTTGCAACTGTATCAGGCCATCATATCGTATTGCCATTGCCTGTTATCCTTTTTTCTACAGATAGGGGTCTTGAATGTTTTTCTTCTGCTCGTTTTTTTGATGCACATCATCATTCAGTATCCTTTCAGGATTACCTCTTATTAAATGAAAAAATTCAATGTTTAGATCCAACAAGATCTGTTTATGATCTGTCGATTACTAAAAATGTAGCTGCAATGTTTTTGAGCGTACTACTACTTGTAGTAGGATTATTATTGGCTGCAAAAAGATTCAAAAAGGAACCTCTAATTGCCCCAAAAAGATACTTGTCCTTTATAGATTTATACATATCCCTTATAAAAGATGAAATAGCTATTCCAAATATAGGCAAAAAACATTATGCAAGGTTTTTACCTTATCTCTTAACTATTTTCTCATTTATATGGATTAATAACCTCCTGGGGCTTTTACCTGGTGGTGCTAATGTAACTGGCAGTATTTCTGTTACCTTAGTATTAGCGGCTTTTACTACCTTTATCACTATTTTCAATGGTAATAAACAATATTGGTCCCATATATTTAAGCCATCAGGAGTCCCAAAATGGTTGCTTCCCATTATGATTCCAGTAGAGATCTTGGGTATTTTTACAAAGTTTTTTTCACTTATGATTAGGCTATTTGCAAATATTACAGCTGGCCATATCATCCTGCTAAGCATCATAGGTATGGTTTTTAGCATGAAAAGTATGTTGGTGGGTGTTGTGGTTAGTGTGCCTTTTGGCACTTTTATGTTTTTATTAAAACTACTGGTGGCTATCTTACAGGCCTATGTATTTACACTACTTTCTGCCATTTATTTTGGTCAGGCTGTAGAAGAAGGACATCATTAATTATGGTTACTTAAGTTATTTTTTTGTGTTTGTGTACGTTTTATTTTTAACCATTTAATAAATTATAAAATTTCTATGTTGGCTCTATTAGATGCAAGTTTAGGGTTCGTATGTGCTGGTGCGAGTATTGGTGCAGGAATTATCGCCTTAGGCGCAGGAATTGGAATTGGTAAGATAGGAAATGCTGCTATGGAAGCAATGAGCAGACAGCCAGAAGCAAGTTCAAAAATTCAAACAGGTATGATTATAGCCTGTGCACTCATTGAAGGCGTAGCACTCTTTGGCGTTTTAGTTTGTTTGTTGGCAGTAACAAAGTAATATAAAATCTCTTTAGGTTAAAAGATAACATTTTTAGGCCTAATATAAATTATTGCTATTATGGATCTGATAACACCTGGTTTAGGTATTATATTTTGGCAAACCATAACTTTCTTTGCTGTGCTTTTAGTATTATCAAAGTATGCCTGGAAACCTATTTTAGAGATATTAAAGCAGCGGGAAGACGCCATAGCACATGCAATAGGACAGATTGCATTATCTGAAGCATTAATAAAACAGGTAGTATCTGATAAAGATAAGTTGTTAGAAGAAGCTAATTTAGAACGTGAACGTATTATTGGTGAAGCACTGGTGGAAAAAAAACACATTATGCATCAAACAAACCAAGAAGCCCTAAAACTGAAAGAACATCTGTTGGCAGAAACTAGGGTTGAAATTTCTAAAGAAGAAAAACGTGCCCTTGAATCGATTAAAAAAAACATGGGCATGCTTGCTATTCAAATGGCTGAAAAACTATTAATCAAAGAGTTAAGTCGAAATGAGTCTCAGTTAGAGCTCATAGAACGGTTAACAGTAAGCAAAAGTCAATCTTCTTAAAGCAATAGGATAAACGTTTATGGCCCATAACAACAATAAAAGGATTACACGATATGCCAGTATCCTGTTGAAACATGCGGTAAAAAATGAGCTACTTGAAGAAATGAAAGATGGAATTCTTTTTCTTCAGGATCAGTTTAAAAAAAATCCTACATTGGATTGTGTACTAAACAATCCTACTATACCTAGATCTAATAAATACAAATTATTAGAAATACTTTGTAAGGAAGCAGTAGGTTCTCTACTGTGGAGATTTGTAGAAATCATTATAGAACAAAGGCAAATAGGTTCTTTAAAAGAGATATTGATATATAGTTGGGCACTATATCACAAACATATTGGTATTCAATCTGCTAGATTGACAACAGCAGTTGCTCTACCAAATAATTTTATAGAACGGTTCGTAGAAGAGATCAAACACTTTGTTGCCTGCAACCAAGTAATATTAGAACAACAAATAGATCCCTCTATTATTGGAGGATATATTCTTGAAATTGGAGACGCTAGAATAGATAAAAGCATAAAGCATCACCTCCATACCATACAAAATCATTTTATTGGTTGAAAGCACTATGGTTTGTTTAGACAAAATGTATTGGAAAAGAAAAAATGAATATGATTCCACTTTCAAAACAATGGAGAAAATATAAATGGCTCAGATAAATACAGATGCAGTTACTGCGATATTAAATGCACAACTATCTAGCTTTAAAACAGAAGCTGAGTTAGAGGAAACAGGCACTGTTATACAGTCAGGTGATGGTGTAGTACGTATACACGGACTATTCAACGTACAGGCAGGTGAATTACTCGTTTTCGAAAATGGCCAGAAAGGCCTAGCATTAAACTTGGAAGAAACCATGGTGGGTGCTGTTATTTTGGACGATGCAAGCTCCATTAAAGAAGGCGATACTGTTACGAGAACTAAACGTGTAGCCTCTATCCAAGTAGGTGACGGCCTACTTGGACGTGTGCTCAATACACTAGGAGAACCAATAGATGGCAATGGTCCAATACTTGGACCATGTTTCGAGATGCCGCTAGAACGAAATGCTCCAGGCGTAATCTATCGTCAACCTGTAAATACACCATTGCAAACAGGACTAAAAGCAATTGATGCAATGATTCCTATAGGTAAGGGGCAACGTGAACTTATTATTGGGGATAGGCAATCTGGAAAAACATCTATTGCATTAGATACAATTATAAATCAGAAAAAATTATTCGATAAAGGGAAGCCTGTATACTGCATTTATGTAGCAATTGGGCAAAAAGCATCTTCTGTAGCAAATATTGTAGACACATTAATACATCATGGTGCTATGAGCTACACTACCATTATTGCCGCAACTTCTGCAACTTCTGCAACTATGCAGTCTTTTGCTCCTTTTGCGGGTGCAGCTATTGGTGAGTTTTTTAGAGATACGGGTCGAGATGCATTAATTATTTATGATGACCTCTCTAAACAAGCTGTAGCATATAGAGAATTATCCTTGTTATTACGTAGACCACCCGGACGAGAAGCTTTCCCTGGTGATGTATTTTATTTACATGCCCGTCTGTTGGAACGTGCAGCAAGCATTGTACATAATGACAAAATGGCTAGTTCTATGAATGATATTCCAGACTCCTTAAAAGGAATGGTTAAGGGAGGTGGTTCACTTACAGCCCTGCCTATTATAGAAACCCAAATGGGTGACGTGTCTGCATATATTCCAACCAATGTTATTTCGATTACAGATGGGCAAATATTTTTGGAAATGAATTTATTTAATTCTGGAATTAAGCCAGCTATTAATGTTGGAATCTCCGTATCTAGAATTGGTAGTGCTGCACAAATTAAAGGCATGAAAAAAGTGGCGAGCACGCTAAAACTAGACCAGGCACAATTTGCAGAACTTGAAACTTTTGCAAAATTTAGTTCCGATTTAGAACCATCTACTAAAAGAGCTATTGACAGAGGTCGGAAAAACCAAGAATTACTCAAACAAAATTTACATACACCTATGGCAGCTGAAGAACAGGTTGCCATTCTATGTATGGCTATGAGTGGATATTTAGATCCTGTTCCATTAGAATTGATAAAAACATTTGAAAAACAGTATTTAGAGCTATTACGTTTACACCATGCTGCTACATTGGCTAGTATTGCAGATGGTAAATGGGATAACGATATCCTCAATGTGCTTATAAAGGCAACAAAGGGTCTTTTAACAAAATATGCACAAAATTAATGAAAACAAAAGCTAAAGTTTACTGTTTATTACATAACTTCAGCTGCAAGGTACAATAACTAAATTCTTAGTATGGCACATCTTAAAGAAGTAGTAGACCGAATTAATCTCATAGCTTATACCCAGCAAATTACTAAAGCTATGAAAATGGTATCTGCTTCCAAATTGCATAAAATTCAGAAAATTTTGTTGCCATTCAAAGAATATGCAGCAGGATGTACAAACATTTTATATACTGCACTAGAAGGCATGGATGCAACAAATTTATCTTATCCATTGTTGCAAAAAAAAAACAAAGACTTACCTAAAAGTTTTTTATTTATAGTTGTTGCTTCTAATTGTGGATTGTGTGGGGCATTTAACAAACATGTACTTAAAGCAACTTATCAACAAATTCAAGTGTTACAACAAAAACAAGCTGCAAAAGTAGAAGTACTAACTATTGGGGCAAAAGCATATCAATTTTTTAAAAAAAGCAATTTGACTATTATCAATGATTATGTTGACCTTTTAACAAAAGAGGATTTCAATGCTAAGGAACTTATTGCATACTGTATGGAAGCCTTTCAAAAAGACTATTATAATCATATCCTATTGGCATATACTTCTTTTAAGAATGTTGCAAAGCAAGAGGTAATCATAGCCCCATACCTCCCCTTTAATTTTGATAGCATGCAAAGCACCACCAGGCAAATACAACAGAATAGATATATTTATGAGCCCTCTCAACCATTACTTATAGAAAAACTAATAGGTGAGCTTCTCAAAAATCAGATCATGGGTATGCTCATAGAATCCACTGCAAGCGAACATGCAGCTAGGGTTGCTACTATGAGTAAAGCAACTGATAATGCAGAAAAATTGCTAAAAGAATTACGTATTAGCTATAATAGAACAAGGCAGTCATTGATAACAAGTGCTATAGCAGAAATTACAGGTGGTGCAGAGGCATTAACAGAAACTTAAAGATGATCATTATAAGTAAGCAATTGCCAGATACCATCTTTTAGGTGTCCAATACCTTCACTCGTGCTAGAAGAAATGCAAATATGCGGTATTCCTTTAGGTAGCGTTTTTAAAAAGGATGCTCGTGTTTCTTTATCTAGTAAATCTATTTTAGAAATAGCTAGTATTCTTGGTTTTTCTAATAACAGGGGGTTATGTTCCTCCAATTCTTTCAGTAACATACCATAGATGGTACTAATGTTATCAGATTCTGAGCTAATCATAAACACTAAAACTGCGTTGCGTTCTATATGTCGTAGAAAACGCGTACCCAGTCCTTTTCCAGAGGCTGCACCCTCTATAATGCCTGGAATATCTGCCATTACAAAAGAGTGATCCTCTTTATAAGAGACTACACCAAGATTAGGTGTGAGTGTTGTAAATGGATAACTGTCAATCCGTGGTTTAGCTGCTGATACAACTGATAATAGTGTAGATTTCCCAGCATTAGGTAACCCAACAAGGCCTACATCTGCCAATAGCTTTAATTCTAATACGATCCAATTTTGGCTACCAGGCTCTCCTGGATAAGCAATACGAGGAGCTTGATGTGTAGGGGTTGTAAAGTGCGCATTGCCCCATCCTCCTTTACCTCCTTGCATTAGGATATATTTTTTTTTATGTTCCAGTACTTCCATTAAAACCTCACCACTATCTGCATTTTTGGCTACAGTTCCTAATGGTACGTCCAAGATAATGTCGCTTCCACTTGCCCCTGTTTTTCGAGCATCTCCACCAGGTTGTCCATCTGTAGCAGCAATACATTTTCGGTACCTAAGATGAAGTAATGTGGAACGCTGTTTATCACCCCGTAAAATAATATTACCGCCCCGGCCACCATCTCCACCATCTGGCCCCCCTTTGGGTACAAACTTGGCACGCATAAAATGAATCAGTCCAGCGCCACCTTTTCCAGCACGAAGGTAAAGTCTAACATGATCAATAAAGTTAGGTGAAGACATATAACTAAAATGGTTTGAAGTTGTTTATGTATACATATGCATATGTAACCGTTAAAATTACTGACATTATCCTTTATGAGATGTATAAGATTCCCTCCTCTTCAAGCAAGATAACCGCTTAAACCATCATTTACAACAGTTTAAACGGTTGTTTATCTAAAATTTACTAAACGAAAATATTCGATTTAAAATCCACTCTTGAATGACCCCTCTGTTTATAGCTGAGGAATATGCTGAATACTATAACAGTCTATCAAAAAAAAACTCTATAGATTTTGTTACCTGATCTGTACTTAGTGTACCATCTACTCTGTATAAGAGGTGTTGTTCTTGGTAGTACCTTACAATAGGTAACGTTTGTTCCGCATATATATGCATACGTGTTTTAATTTTTTGATCATCTTGATCATCAGCTCTACCCTGAATAATTGCACGTTCTTTTAAACGCTGTAATAATGTTTCGTACGCCACATCTAAAAGAATCACACAGCCTATCTTAGTATGATACTTGTTGAGCATTTCGTTTAAGAATATAGCTTGGCTCATAGTCCTTGGAAATCCATCAAATAATATTGGCTTCCCTTTAGGTGTATTTTGTATAAATTGCTCTAGTAAGGCAAAAGATAGGTTATCTGGTACTAATTCTCCATTATCTATATATTTTTGAATGAATGTTTTATTGGTACAATTTTCTTCAATGTGCTTACGAAATATTTCACCTAGACTAATGGTAAAAAAGTTATGGTTCTTAACCAATAGTTCCGCTTGTGTCCCTTTTCCTGAACCTGGAGGGCCTAATAGAATTATATTAAACATAGATATATATATTATAAAATAGATTATTTTAATAGCAAATATAATAACATAAACCTGAGTTCATTCATCTAATTATGACTGAAAATTCTTTTTTTACGCCAAAATGACTACTTTTATTCAAAATAAGCACATATATTGATCTGTATTGTTAATTTTTTGTATTTGAATTGTTGTTCAAAGAAATTTTTACGTTTAAATGGTTTATATAAGGCTTAGGATATTTCATTATATTCCTAATTAGTACGTTTACAGCGTATTAGATCTATGTATATTATATGTAACTCTCCAGGTACCTTTTTTTGCTTTTATAAAAATTATTGATGGTTAAATAAAAATATTTTTATCAACTTTGACATATCAACAAATGTGCCACCAAAAATTTTATCGATAATTTTGTATTTCATTATATATCAGTCATAAAAAAACATCTGTTTTATACAGAAATATAGGGTACCTGGGGAGTTACTATTATTTAATTTTAATGTCCTACTCTTCGGACTAATTCTTGTCGATATGCATCCCAATCAGAAATAGACTTTTTGGCTACTCCAGAGGCTATAGCTGCTTGTGCAACTGCTGTAGAAACAGTAGACAGCAACCGTGGATCCATTGGCTTAGGTAATATATACTCTTTCCCAAAACTCATGGTTTCACCATAGTATTTACGTACTAAAACAGGAATATCTTCTTGTGCAAGGGCTTGGATAGCTTGTACAGCAGCCTGTTGCATGGCTCCATTAATTGTAGAGGCATGTACATCTAGGGCGCCTCTAAAAATATAAGGAAAAGCAATAAGGTTATTTGCTTGGTTGGGATAGTCCCCACGTCCTGTAGCAAAGATAACATCTTTTCTAACGTCCATAACCGTTTGATAGGCGATTTCCGGAAAAGGATTTGCTAAACCAAAAACAATAGGATTATTAGCCATTTTAGACACACTTTCTGGCATTAACACATTTCCAGAAGAGAGGCCTATAAATACATCTGCATCTACTACAGCATCATGTAAAGTATGTACTGAATGATCAGTAGCAAAAGGAGCTTTGAGTGGATCTAACTCTGCTCTATCAGCACGAATCACCCCTTTTCTATCACACATGATAATGTGTGATGGATTGGCACCTAAGGCAATCAAAAGCTTTGCTGTAGCTATAGCACCTGCACCTGCCCCACTAAAAGTAATACGTACCTTTGCAAGGTCTTTATTAGCAATCAATAGCGCATTCAGTAACGCAGCACTAGCTACAATAGCAGTAGCATGCTGATCGTCATGCATTACAGGTATATCCAATTGTGCAATAAGTTCTTGCTCAATTTGAAAACATTCAGGAGCTTTAATGTCTTCCAAGTTCAGTGCGCCAAAAGTAGGCGCAATAGCTTTAACTACCTTAATGACATCTTCTGGAGTAGTAGCATCTATTTCAATGTCAAAGGCATCTACTCCAGCAAAGCGTTTTAAGATCATTGCCTTTGCTTCCATAACTGGCTTAGCTGCCAATGGTCCAATATGGCCATAACCTAATACAGCTGTACCATTTGAAATTACACCAACAAGGTTGGACTTCCCTGTATATTTATACACCTGCTCACTAACAGCCATTATTTCTTCACAAACAGTACCTACACCAGGTGTATAAGCCATAACAACATCACGAGGAGTACTCAAAGGTTTCGTAACACATGTACCTATTTTACCTGCAGGAAATGCTGCATGATACTGTAAAATTTCTTCTTTACTAACATTTATTTTAGACATAATTTTATAATTTTATTTATTCGTCAAACACTACAACATTAACCTGTATTAAAAATCAATATCAGATCAACCAAACAATCTTAAGCAGATATTGCTTTTGGTACTGTTCCATTTATTTTTACATATTGTTATGCAATGTTGTAGGTTATTCCTACTTATCTTAGATCCCACATTCCGCACCTTTTTTTAGATTCTTATTAATTAAATTAAGATCAATTGATAACATCAAAACTATTTAATATTACTTCAAAAACAACATTTTGTAGAATATATTGTTTAATGAAACACTCATTTCATAATGAATGATTAGGTTTGCTTCCTCATTATACTAAATAAAAAGTTACCATACAATAGTAAAGCAAAAAATTATTACTAATTAGTAGTTTCTAAAACTTATACTCTGTACAAAGTTTTACTTTGGCTATGAAAGTATATTACTATACAATTATAAAAATTATTAGTAATCAATTATAAAATAATTGTAAGATTTGCATTTTTTGGTGCGGAATGTGGGTTAGATGCCTTATTTGTACTTGGATTAGGTATGTAAGTATGGCATTAGCGGGAGCTAAGTTACGATTTTTAAGAATTTATACCAATAGCAATAGGACGAATAGCAGCTCTGGCTTTTAATTGCTTGCTGCGTAACTGTCCACAAGCGGCATCAATATCAGTGCCATGTTCACCACGTACGACTGCATTAATACCTTGCGCACGTAAAATAGAAACAAAACGATGGATTGCTTTTGACTCACTTCGTTTGTAATGATCGAACTCATGCACAGGATTATAAGGAATAAGATTTACATGAATTAAATGAAGACGATTTCTAGCTAAGATTAGATTAGCTAGGTCAAAGGCAGATGATTCTAAATCATTTACATCTTTAAGTAAGATGTATTCAAATGTTATTCTTCTATTGGTTTGATCTAAATAATAGTCAACTGCTTCCATTAATTTTTCTATTGGAATAGCCTTGTTCAGCTTCATGATACGTGTACGCAACTCATTGTTGGCTGCATGTAAGGAGAGTGCTAGATTTACCTGTAGTCCCTCATGTGCAAAAGCTCTAATTTTACGGTCTAATCCACTTGTAGAAACAGTAATATGCCGTGCACCAATGGCGAGTCCTTGAGGATGATTTACAATTCGTATAAAACGTAAAACATTATCGTAATTGTCAAAAGGCTCTCCAATACCCATCACTACAATATGACTGACTCTTTTCTTGTCAGCTTCTAAGTCTAACTTTTTTTGCATGTAACGGACCTGTTCTACGATCTCTCCGGCTGTTAAATCTCTGCTTTTTGTTAAAAGTCCACTGGCACAGAAGGTACAACCAATATTACAACCAACTTGTGTAGTAACACAAATGGATAGTCCATATGCATGCTTCATCAAAACTGTTTCAATTAGATTTCCATCAGATAATTTAAGTAAGCACTTTATAGTCCCATCTTTTGAACGTTGAAGGGTGTCTTCTACCATAGTGGTTAGGGAGAAATGTTTGTCCAATAACCATCGAGTAGATATGCTCAAGTCGCTCATCTCACTAAAGGTATCCACACGCTTAACATATAACCAATTCCAAATCTGTGTAGCACGAAAAGATTTTTCACCTTGTTCTATTAACCAATCAGAAAGGTCTTTTAACGTTATATTATAAATAGATTGTTTTGGGCAGTTTGGCGTTGAGAGATCTGACATGTTGTTTGTTATCGAATTGTTGTATAAACGGTTGAAAAACTTTTAGTAGCTTTAGTGTAATTTTTTAATGCTTATTGTGTTACATAAGTCTTTCCGTTTGAAGCGATATGATTGAAGTCCATTAGGTCATTGCAATGTTGTTATTGCCTATTTTGGTCAGGAGTAAATAAGTTTTAGCATTTTCATTTATTTAGAGCGCTACGCTATACATTAAAGCGAAAAAGCATCACATCTCCATCCTGTACCATGTAATCCTTACCTTCGATCCGCAATTTTCCGGCTTCTCGGCAGGCATTTTCATTTTTAAATGTTTTATAGTCTTGAAAAGAAATTACTTCTGCTTTAATAAAGCCACGTTGGAAGTCACTATGTATAACGCCTGCTGCCTCTGGAGCCTTAGTGCCTTTTTCAATGGTCCATGCACGCACCTCCTGTGGACCTACCGTAAAATAGGTAATGAGTCGAAGCAGCTCATAAGCCGACCGAATGAGCTTATCTAATCCTGATTCTGTAAGTTTATATTCTTCTAAAAAGAATTGTTTTTCATCACCGTCTAAAGCATTAAACTGAACCTCTAATGCTGCACAACCGATAACTATTTCAGCATTTTCTTCAGCAATAGCTTTTTTTAGAGATGATAAATACGCATTTGACTTACCAAGTAGTGTAGCTTCATCAACATTAGCAAAGTATATGACTGGTTTTGAAGTTAACAATTGCCAAGATTGAACCATTTCTTGCTCGGTTGGTTTTAATTGAATGTTACGTATATCACCATCCTGTTCTAATGTTTTCAGCAAGTGATTTAGTAGTTCATATTCTTGTTGATGTGGCTTTGATCCAGTTTTCGCAAGTTTTTCTACCTTGGATAGCCTTTTAGTAAGTGAGTCTATATCTTTGCAACGTAATTCATGGTCAATAATTTGCTTATCAAAAGCAGGATCTATACTACCTGCTACATGTACCACATTATCATCTTTAAAACATCTGATTACATGAACAATAGCATCTACCTCTCGGATGTGACCAAGAAATTTATTGCCTAACCCCTCTCCACTATGTGCACCTTGTACTAGTCCAGCTATATCTACAAATTCTATAGATGTAGGTATGATATGCTTAGAATTAGCTAATGTGGCAAGCACGCTCATGCGTTCATCCGGTACAGCTACTACACCTAAATTAGGTTCTATAGTACAAAATGGAAAGTTCGCAGAAGCAGCACTACCATTTGATAAGGCATTAAATAACATAGATTTACCCACATTAGGTAAGCCAACAATTCCACATTTTAAAGCCATATAACAAACATGTACATAAATTTCTAATTGTTTGTTTTTATAAAAACCTTGTAAAGAACCCGTGTATGGTTATACACAATGTAATCATAACAAGGCCTATTATATTTATTTTCTATTCTGTTTTATCAAATTCATAATCAGGCATTAATGAATCTTTAAAGTAATGAAAAACGTCATTAAGCGCATGGGTAAATTTGCTTATATCTTCTTTATACAAAAAGATTTTATGTTTTTCATAAGAAATTCCTTTTTCTTCTGTCCGTTTTTTACTTTCTGTAATGGTAAGATAATATTCCTTATCTTTTGTTTCTTTTATGTCAAAGAAATAAACCCTTTTTCCTGCATTTACTCTTTTGGAGTAAACTTCTTCTTTCCCTTTTTGTACTTCCACTGATAATAAAATTTAAGTGTTATGGTTTTGGGAATTTTATTCCCCATGCAAAAAAATCTTCTTTTCCAGTAGTTTTTCCCTGTCTTCCGGATAATCTAAATCTAATACACAGCAATCTACTGGACAAACTGCTGCACATTGAGGTTCTTCATGAAACCCTACACATTCAGTACATTTTTCTTTAGCAATGTAAAATATATCGCTTGCATAAGGAGCCTGTGGCATGGTAGCATCAAAGCTTTCTCCATTTAATTCTACTGTCTTCAACTGTGTACCCTTTGACCATTGCCATTCCATGCCACCCTCATATATTGCAGTATTTGGACACTCGACCTCACATGCCCCACAATTAATACATGCATCCGTTATTCTTAAAGCCATAGTTGGTAAAATTATGTTTTACTTAGGTTATTTAATTTAACAGAAATAAAAGATTACAGCAAGTCTTTCTGTACTTTGCACTGTGCAAAAAATATTAAAGACTTAATCCAATTTCTAATATTTCTAGTTCAATAAGACCAGAAGGAGTGTCTATTAACGCAAATTCACCTACTTTTTTACCTAATAATCCTTTACCCATAGGAGAATTTACTGATATTTTTCCTTTTTTTAAATCTGCTTCTTCTTGAGAAACGAGCATAAAGACAGACTCTACACCTGTTTTTTTGTTTTTCACACGTGTTTTACAAAGAATAGAAATTCTAGACAGATCTATTTCACGTTCGTCTAATACCCTAGCATTTGCAATAAGTTGTTCCAAGGATGCAATTTTTGCTTCTAATAAACCTTGTGCATCTCTAGCAGCATCATATTCTGCATTTTCACTTAAATCTCCCTTTTCTCTGGCTTCCGAAAGGTCGTTAGCTACTTTTATACGCCCCTCACTTTTTAGCCAACTTAGTTCCTGCTTAAGAAGCTCGAGCCCCTCTTCTGTGTAATAAGTCATTACATTTTGTGTTTTATGGTTCTTAAAAATTGTATTATCTTACAAAAATATTTTTACGAGCACCTAATGCAAATAATCTAGTTCAGACATGTTACGCTCTTAATTACTTCCCTAATTTAATTAAAAAAGCATAGAGGTAAACAGAAGCAAGAAAGCGATCAATATCATTCCAAACTTATACCCAGCAAATATAGGCATAACTACAATACCGGTATGCATTCCTACAGACAGTAGGGCTAGTGATACAGCTGCAAATTGCATAACTGGTTTTATATTACCTTTCATATACATTATTTTTATGTGTTTTTTTTAGTATGTATACATACTTTGGAAGTATGATACTTTTCTCTTTAATCCACTCATCCTAACTTTATGTTTTTCTCAGTTAGAAAACCCGACTAATATAGAAAATTTTGTTTGTATTCCCATACTTCTGATGTAAAAAATTATTGATAAATCTATAAAAATGAAATAAAAATACTTTTTTTTGTATTTTGAATCCAATAATGAAGTCTACTAAGTATAATAAAGATTAACGAAATAGTGGCCATTACTGATACAAATACAGCACGGGCAGCACAACTTCTTTTAGCTGGGAAAGTAATAGCTATTCCCACTGAAACAGTATATGGATTGGCTGCCAATGCGTATAATATGGATGCCGTATTAAAGATTTTTGATATTAAAGCACGGCCTTTATTTAATCCTTTAATTGTGCACACCTATGATTTAAACAATGTTAGAACATTCACAGAAGATATCCCAGATGCTGCTTTGCTGCTTGCTAAAGCATTTTGGCCTGGTCCGCTCACGCTTCTTTTGCCTAAGAAACCCATAATTCCAGATTTGGTAACGGCAGGTTCCCCCTATGTAGGCGTTCGTGTTCCGTGTCATGATATTGCTTTAGATTTACTTAAACAACTTCCATTTCCACTTGCTGCTCCCAGTGCAAATCCATTTGGCTATATTAGCCCTATTACACCCCAACACGTAGCTGCTCAACTTGGGAATAAGTTAGACTATATTTTAGATGGAGGTGCGTGTAGGGTAGGTATTGAATCTACAATTGTCTCTTTTGCAGAAAAGATACCCACAGTACTTCGACTAGGTGGTATAGATATTGCCATGTTAGAAAAAGTTGTTGGTCCTGTTGAAACAGCTTTACAGCATCTGTCTAATCATGCTTGCACTCCTGGTTCCCTTTTAGTTCATTATTCTCCCAAAAAAAAGTTAATCATTGGTAATGTGTCTGAATTAATTCAAAATTATTCGGTTATAGCAAATCATATAGGAATCTTATCTTTTACAAAACAATATGATGGTATTCCTCAAAAAAATCAAGTGATTTTATCTCCTCAAGGGTGTCTAAAAGAAGCTGCTAGAAATTTTTTTGGAGGGTTACGTTTTCTTGATGAACTACCTATTGATATTATTTTAGCAGCCTATTTCCCTAACCATGGAATTGGAATGGCTATGAATGATCGATTGCAACGGGCACAACATAAATAAACCTAAAATTTTTATAATGGACTAAAAAAAACCAGAAAAAAATGATTATAAATACAAAAGCATAAAGTATTGACTACTCTGCGAATTACACAATCTTTGAGGCTTTTGCAAAGATTGTGTATAAGGTTTGTTATCCTCTTTGTCTGTTAACTTCTCTACCATGTACATGCTGACGGTTACCAAGAATAGCATCTTTAGTAGTTTTATTGCCATCTTCATCGTAGATGGCAAAATCAAATTTTTGTTCAACATTACGCATTTTGCTAGAGAAATTAAGTCCTATAAAGACTATATTTTTTTCTTTATAAAGAAACTTTTCTCTATAATTATTACCTTCTATTTGACCTAAAGCAGTATTAGAATTTTGGTCATGTTTTAATTCAAATATATAGGTAATATCACTTAATGAGTCAATAACAATATCTATCCTACCTTCACTAGTAGCATGTTCACTAAGTGGATTTAGTTCCGCTCCTTTTCTGATTTCGATTTTTTCTTAAATTCTGGTACTAAAAAATCATAAAAAGAATCTTCAACTTCATCATTAGGAAATTTTAATAATATTGGCTCATTAGGTCTAATAAATCTTCCTGGTTCTATTTTATTTTTATATCCCTTTATAGTTAGATAGCCTGCTTGAAACATAGCACCTTCTATAGTTAAATTATCCTCATTGTGTTCTATTAATTTAGATTTTACAACTTCAATAGGCTGAGTAGAAAAGTTTATATCAGCATTTAACTTATTCATTTTATTCACTAAAAATGTAGGCGTTCCTGTATTAATCCAATAGTTATTCTAATTCATTACGACTTAAAAACATTAATGTTGACAATGGATTATATACAGATATCGTCTTGTCTTCAGGATGAAATTTATAACCATTGTACATAGCACGTATTTCACCAATTAGTATATCCCTACTTATATTTCTTTCTTCTGCTAACTCATCTATTTTTTTACTGTAAACAGAACCTTCCTGTAATAAATCTTCTTCTTTATAACCAGCTATAGTTGCATAATTTTTATCTAAAGTAATATCATTTAGATTATTCGGTCCAGATTTACATTCTTTAAAAGAATAAGCACTAACACCTGTGACAAATTCTAATTTAATTTTATTATTATCAGCAAGGATTTTAATCTCAGTTAGAAAATCCCGTACAATCAAACGATTACTTTCTTTTATAACGGGATCTGATTGGTTAATAAATGGAGCATCGTATTCGTCTACTAGGACGACTATTTTATTAGCATAACCATTTAGATCTGTCATATTTTTAACAAGGTTTTCCAATCTTGATTGAAATGTATCACCTGTTACAGTCAATTTATAATCTGAAGCAACATCCTTTAGTTTATCTTCTAAGTATAATAGAAGATTATCAGGTGTCATATTACCTTTTCCTCCAAAGTCCACCCTAATAACAGGATATTTCTTCCAATCATAACCAGAGTTATAGATGTAGCAATCTTGAAATAGCTCTTTATTTCCTTTAGCTATTGCTTCTAATGTGCTAACAAATAAGGATTTGCCAAATCTACGGGGACGAGAGAGAAATACAGTAGCTTCTTCTTTAAATAATTTTTCAGCATGGTATGTTTTATCTACATAATATCCTGACCTAATTACAGCTTCAATGCTAGATTTACCAATAGGTAAAACTCCTGTGTATGTTAATCTCTGCCTTTTACTATCAGAACCTATTTCTACCTCTCTTACTCTTTTATTTTCTTGTTCCATACCATACTTATTTGCCTTACATGAAAATAAAGATAGTATAAGACATAATACCATCGTATAAATTATTTTATTTTTTTTAACAATCATCTTTACTTAAAAATTATTTTTAATCGCTCGATATGCCTTAATGAGCTATGTAGGCAGTAAATAAACGAAGATGACAACAAAGCACACTATCATTGCTCTCTAAGACAGATCAGGCTGTATATTTTTAGCTAAAACTACGCAACTATACAGAAATATTTTCACAATATAAGAAAATGACATTATTAAGATGTATTAAGCGTTGCTTCTAATTCTTTTTTTCATTTGTAATTCTGTTTTTTGCTTTTCTAATACTTCTACGTTTATTGCTTCTTCTACAAATTTTTCATCTTTAAATACAAATTTCTTTTTAGGATCCTTAGTAAGATTGTTATTGCTATCTTGTCGTTTTACTTCAATAATACATTCATTGATATTGCGATGATTGATGTCCTCTCTATTAAAAATACAATTCAAGCCTATATGTACTATCTTCTTTTTTCTAAAATATTTACCAGAATAGTTTTTGTGTTCTATCTGTGCAATGGCCATTTCAGCACTCTGATT
>NZ_QWJI01000008.1 GCF_004354815.1 Cardinium endosymbiont of Culicoides punctatus | reverse complement strand
AAAATTAGCCGTTTTTTATCAAATATAGTGGAAAATCCTCAATGTCAGTCTTTTATCCCATCATATATTTGTACCACCACCGGGTAGGTGTGGGCGACCGTAGTGCCATTGTTTTACAATGGCAAGAATGCAAACGCTGGTGGAAACGACAGTGGAACAATATACAAATGGTCTTTACCACAGAATATTTTGCAAGTTGTTTTCCAAACAAAGCAAGTTCTTTTATGCTATGGGGAGGCTACTTTATGGGTAGTGCCCTGCTATCATTATGCTTTATAGAAAAGGGTTATTTTGAACACTATTTTTATTGGTATATAGCCTTAATAGAGATTAGTATCATCATATTTGCTTATCCATCTTCTACCTTATATTTCAGCAAACCTCGTATAATGTATTTTATATGGCCTGTATTGCTCTTTATGCTATTTTTTGTTACTGGCATACAGCTTGCCAAAATGGGCCACTTTCGCCCCATGGCTTGTGCGCTGCTTATCTGCCATTTTATGGCCAGCACATGTTTTTTCGCTAGAAAAATAAGCATAATCATGCTTGCGGCAGCTGTAGCACTCCATACATACATATCATTTGATATACCTTGGGATAACATACACTGGATACTACTCACAGAGGGCCCCACTTGGGAGTTAATGGCTGCCAGCCTCTTGGCGGGCATAGCTATTGCGGGATTTGGTACCTACAAATACCTTAATGATAGAGCTTCTGCCAGGGCTAAAGTTATGAAGGTAGCGGATACCTATGAGCGTAGGTTATCGTTACAAGCTATTCATAACCAAATTAATTGGTATAGATTGGCCCCTATACAGCATAGTGCCATGTTACGAGATATAAACGAGACACTTAAAAAGCCGTATAACTACCTAATTGAACAGCATCAACATAAAATGGGAGAAGAACTCGCTGGCGTAATGAAAAAAATACGTAAAACAGGCAGCTTATTGCTCCAGAGGGACAAAGAAGAACGCAGCCTTAGGATCAATGAAAAAGCAATACAATCTGTAGACATAGCATCCATTATATCCAAAGCACATAATAATATCCATGATTTAGGAGAGCCGCTACAGTTATTGGTATACTATCAATCAAAAGTAAAAACAATAGAGACAGATCCCGAGCTGCTTGAGCGGCTCCTGACTATAAATCTTTTGGCTATTAGTAAGAGTGAACACGCTGTGGATCCTTTGGTCAACCTGGTCATTAGGAGTACGAATTTGCACTACAATGATGCGAACCATAGGTTGCCAGCTCTTGCCTTCCGGATGAGCACGAATATCGACCCAGAAGGAATCTATGTAGTGTCGGGAGAATATCTCCTCCTGGACGAAGGAACACCTATTTTTCTACCTAGAACGGAAACAGAGCTCTATCAGTCAGAAAGCAAACAAATCGTACAAGCACATGGTGGCTACTCAGAAATCATAGAAAATGAAGACTCCCTAACCTGCTTGTATGTATTGCCCGTAGCGGGTAAAAGTGTGATGCAATTTACAAACCATGACCCTGCTGATATGTCGAATAAAATAGCTGAAACAAGAGAAAGTTTAGCACAAGAAAGAGAATTGGTCGCCATACTTACTACATCAACTCGGTTAAAAGCAGAGGTAGTAAAAAACGCTATTGCATTTATCAAAAATGCACATGGGTCTACAAAACGCAAATCTGGAGAACCTTACTATACCCACCCTATGGCTGTAGCCAAAATTCTTGTAGCGGCTACCCAAGATCCAGATATTATTTTAGCTGGTTTACTACATGATGTTGTGGAGGATACATCTGTTACCCTTGAACAAATACAATTGATGTATGGTGACCAGGTCGCTTATATAGTAGATATGGTAACCCACTACAATACCCTGGGCTATCGCTGGAAGTTGAATAATAACGAGATCAAGGAGCTGCTCTTCCAGTGCAAGGATATACGTGTTTCATATATTAAACTGGCTGATAGATTACACAATATACGAACGCTTTCGTTTCGAACACCAGAAGATCAAAAACGTATAGCTAGGGAAACTACCAGTTTTTATATTCCATGGGGTTACAAAAACGCAACCATATTGCGTATAGATGGATGGTTATCTGAAATGCAACAAATTTGTGAAGAAATTTTAGGGACAGAGAAGGAAAAGAAAAACTATACCATGCACTATGAATAGCGTATAGTGGAAATAAGCGTCTTTCAGATTCTTGCCAGGAAGCAAAAAAACTAAGAAAAAATCCGATCAAAATTATTTAATATATTGCATCAACAGAATGGATAGGTAACCTATTAACCCTAAAAAGCATTATAAGTTATGTTTGATAAACCATTGATATCGTTCGACTATGCCATCAAGTACCTACTTAAACATAAAGGAGACTACGATATTATAGAAGGATTTATTTCCGCTTTACTAACTGAAAGTGGCTATAAACCTGTTAAAATAAATGCCTTATTAGATGGAGAAAGCAATAAAGAATCTGTTGATTTAAAAAGATCTATAGCAGATTTAGTAGTAGAGGATGTAGATGGCAACAAGTATATTGTGGAAATAGAAAGAGCTTTTACCTTAAAGTTTATGCATAAGGCATGCTTTAATAGTTCAAGACTGGTAGTAGATAGTATTTTTGGGAGTCAAGATTATACAAATATAAAGAAGGTATTCCATATAAGCCTGCTCTATTTTACTACAGAAGAAATAAAGAAACCGCTATATCATGGAAAAACCATTATCCATGAAATGGATAAAGACCATCCCATAGATATGCGTATTGTCAACCAAGGATTTGTTATATATGAGCATCACAATGTATTTCCAGAATACTTTTTTATTTCCATACCTTCCTTTAATGACGTTATTAAAAGTGAAATAGATGAGTGGTTATATGTTATGAAACATTCAGATGTCAGAGAAGATTTTAAATCCCCTTATATGAACAAGGTATCTGATCGACTAAGAATACTTAAAATGAATAAAGAAGATCGAGATACCTATTATCATTATATAAAAAAAGCCATACAAGCAGATGATACCCTGTCTGCTGCTAAAATAGAAGGTGAAAAGATTGGATTAGAGAAAGGCGAGCAAATTGGGAGAGAGAAGGAAAGAAAAGAAGTGGCTAGGTTGCTTTTACAGTCTGGTGTTTCCATGGAAATCATAGTTTTATCTACAGGTTTATCTATTGAAGAGATTGAAAAACTGGTTTAACCATTTTAAGTGCATATGCCATTCCTGGAAAATAGATAAAAATAAAGTTATATTAGAAGCATTCAAGCTAAAAATTACAGAATATAGAGTCTTTTGCAAAGACTATGTTCTTAGAACAATCAAGACTGACTGCATTAAGATGCTATTTCTTGCAAAAACACGATCTCTTCTGGCGTGTTTTTACGCTGTAATATATGGTTTCGCGTCGGGAAACGTCCAAACCGTAGAATCATGTCTTGATGTTCTAAAGCGTGTTTAAGCAACTGATCATCTCCCAAAATTCGAAACAGTTTTACTGACTGATTCTGATCTTCAATTGATTCGCTATGTTCTAAGGGCATATACATAAACATCTTTTGCCACTTGCTCAGTGCCTGATCGTATCCCAATGCAATGGCATGTTTTGCCCAACGATTTGCAAGCGAATCTGATTCAAATGCCTGTCGTGTTCCTCTAAATATATTTCTAGGCAATTGATCAAGCAATAAAATCAACACAAGCACACCTTCTGGTGTATCTGTAATCGTATCTAATACACCTTTACGTGCTTGTACGTATGCCTCTTCGAAGTTAATACGTAATTCCTGATCATATTCAGGAGTGCTATGGAACCAAAAAGGCTTCATTTCTCCATCTGGATCAGTTGTACTAATAGGATCTCCAAACCAAAAATCCATCAATCTGGAACGAATATCCGATGCAGTTCTATTCATTATATCTTACACTTTTTGTGCCGATTAACATTGTAATATGGATATAAGTGGGTAATGCTATGTAAGCAGACCACCATCTACTTGAATCACTTGTCCAGTAATATAGCTGGATAGATCAGAAGCTAAAAATAAAGCACAATTTGCCACATCCTCTGGAAGGCCTACTCTATTAAGAGGAATTGTTTTTTTCCATGTCTCCTGCAACGACTCTGTAAGATGATTAGTCATATCAGTAACTATAAATCCAGGTGCAATGACATTCGCACGTATGTTTCTACTGCCTAATTCTAAGGCAATTGATTTTGTAAAACCAATGATACCAGCTTTAGAAGCTGCATAGTTAGCTTGGCCTGCATTGCCTCTAATACCAACAATAGAAGAAATATTGATAATAGAACCACTACGTTGTTTAAGAAAGGTTTTTATGGATGCCTTTACCGTATTAAAAGCAGCGTTTAAGTTCACATTAAGCACATCATACCAATCTTGCTCCGTCATGCGCAATAGCAAGTTATCTCTTGTTATACCAGCATTGTTAACGAGTATATCTAGGCTGCCAAATTCTTGTACCACATCGTTTATTACCTGTTCTGTAGAGGAAAAATCGGATGCATCTGAATAAAATCCTTTGACTTTAATATCTAATTGTTGTAATGCATCTTCCGTTTCCTTAATTTCTGCTTGGCTAGATCCTAGGTATGTAAAAGCAATATTTCCTCCTGCTGTGGCTAATTTGAGCGCAATCGCTCTCCCAATACCCCGTGAAGCACCTGTAATGAGTACTGTTTTTCCTTGTAGATTCATACTATTTAAAAATTAACGATAGCTAAATTTTACGAAAATTTACTTAAAAGTGTTATAAACAAATTCCAAAGATACTTAACTATTTACTCATGCTTTTTTAAAAGCACATAAATTTTAAAAAAGCATGAGTCTCATTATTTATTCAAAAATTTTATCAATAAGAGATGTTTAAAACTTTAGCAATGCATCTATTTAATTCATCAACTATTGTAGGCACATTCATTTGTATGGCTAGTGGTCTATAAAATTGCTGTATCAATGTAGCTTTTTTTACCTGTTTTTCCATGTTATGCCCATGAATGGTTTTGGCATTATGTGATACATCTGCTAATCTCAACAAAATTGCATTGTGGTATTTTGGATCATTAACTATCTCCTGAATAAAACCATAATAAGCCTCTTTTGCAAGTGGAAGTTGTTTTTCTAAACCTTCTGCATCACATATAATAGTCATAATATGCGCTCCAATTAAAGTAGATAGTCCTGCTTTTGTGAATGGCGTATTGCGAACTATATCGTGTGCCAAACCAGCAATAATAAGATCCGAATCCGATACTATATCTAATAAAGTAGATGCCACAGCCATGGGATGGAGATAAAATAGTTCTCCTGTTTTTCTTCTTTGTGTGGCATAATAAACTTTAATCAACTCTAATACATCTTTGATGGTATCAAAGTCAATACCATTAGTCTCTTGAACCTTTTGTATAAACATGGCTTCTTCTCGCATGCTTATTGGATCTAATTCCACATTTTGTGTATAGACGACTGGTGAGAGTGCAGCAAATGCCTTAGTAACCTTTTGTACATTTACCGGTATTACGTACAGATGGGTAACATCTAAATCAAAATGTGTTATTTCACAATAACCATAATGAGAACTCACAATATGATGATTTTCTATATCTGTTTGATCCATCTCTTTTATTTTATCTACAATTTGTACATCTGTCATTTCAGGTACTTTGTATATAGGTAAAATAGCTGGTCGGTTTTTTTCAGTTGTAATAATAAAGCTGATAGCACTTACTCTTTGTATTTTCCCTTCCAAGAGTGTTGGCCTATACCCTAATTGAGTATCACTTATGTAAATGTGCGTATCTCTTCTTCTATTCTTGCCATCACATTGCCTACATGCATTTATACTATTAACAATTAGCGTTGTAATACGTTCTATATCACACTGAATATAAAAATTTTCTGAATTTGAAACTACATAAGGAGAATGATATATATCCTCAATTTCTATAGCGTCCAAACATTTTAATAATAACTGGTCTATATTAATCCAATTTGTCGCTAAATATAAACCATGTCTTAAATGTGCAAAAACACTATCATAATACTTTTTTAATTTAATAACTTGATCTTGCACAGGAGCAATAAGCTCATTATTTTCTAATTGAGATAATCGTAATAGTTGATTATGTACTTGGTTTAATACATAACTGCTTTCATAAGCAAGTGCTTCTATTTGCTGTTTCTTAAAAAACTGTCTGGAATTTTGTTCTTCTTGTTCATCTCTTAATTCTTGTATCGTTAAAAAGAGTTTGCGAAGATTCTCTTTATGATACAATAACCCTCCTAAAAAAATAAATAGCATCAGTGTCACATAAATAACACTAATATTTAAACTCAAAATAGAATTTATTAATGTTAGTCCTCCACCCAAATAGGCAAGTGACTTCCATATTACTAACGCAGTTATTACTGTTCTAAAAATAACAATACCCAAAGAACTTGCTAAAATGGATAGAGAAATATTGACAATAAAAATAATGACTTGTAAATGGGAAAACTGACTTAGTATAACCATACAACTACCTGCTATGGCAAGAAAGTACAGGTTACTTAATTCCCATATTATGGCAATAATTTTCCTTGAATATAACTTGAGTGTTACGGAAGAATAAACTAAGAAAAACGTTGCAACAAATAAACTGGGAAATAGAACCAGGTTTTCTAACTTGGATCCCCATATAGCATTGCTTGAGAAAGTATAAAAAGAACAATATCCTGTAACAGCAATATAAAAACTAAACAGAACATAATATGAGCTATTTCTTGGTAATTGCTTCTGGAGATAACCCAACGGTTTAAATGAGTTAATTTTAGATAAAACATATTTACCATATTCATAAAATTGTATCCATAGTGGGGGTACTTTAGTAGCTACTTCTACAAAAAGGCCCATATCGGAAAATTTTGGATTAACTTTTAGAATAATCCACTTCGATAAGACCAGTAAAAAATGTACAACAAAAATACTTAGCAGATTAATATACATAGTATTTATCAGTAAATCAGCAATATCTATATTAGGAGTATAAAACCAACTAAAACTAACATACAAAAAACTGATTATCATGCTAAATAAAACAGCATATCGATGAAACCGAAATCCTACCAAGGCAAGCAATAGCGGGATAGCTACAATAGGTTTGTATGGTAATTGAGTTATTAGTAATAATTGAAATGGTTTTTTGATAGAAAACTGAATAAATAACACTACAATAAGGCCTACAAAAAATGTATAACTTCTAATTTTCATAGATGTTATTGAAGTTATTTTATTGTATTTAAGCTGATTTTGCAGATCATTCATAATTAACACTGTAGATGAATGTAAGTTGACACTTGCGGTAGAAATCGTTAGCGCTGCAATCCCTATCACAAATAATCCTTTTAATCCTATATAAGTTTGAAAAACACTAGATGGGACGTCTGATATAGGTATATTCCCAAAGGTTTTATTTAATAATAAAGCAATCCATAATAAAAACAAATTGATTATTAATGAAAATAGACCTGCATAATTGAAAGATTTTTTTATTTGCACATCATTTTCTGCAATTAAAATACGTTGTACTTGAGCGGGATATAAAGTAGGTATCGCAAATACCAAAAGTGTCTTAGTATAAGGGTTGGAAGCACTACTGAAATTTAAAGAATGCCATGATTCTTTGATTGCTAAAGCGAGATGGAATTGATCATAATCATGTTGATTTATAAGATGTTTCCATAAAATCCAAGCAATCGTTGGTAGAAAAATCACAAAAATTGCACAACGTATTATGCTTACCAATGTTAAAGATTGAATCCCACCAGCTCCTACGCTAAAGATTATAAAAGTAGTAGATATAAGTAGGCTATAAAAATGATCAACACCAAAAAGCAAAGATATTGCTTGTGCAAGTGCGGAAACATGAATAGCTGTTGCTCCAATACCATTTATTATGCCACATATTGCTACAATTTTACGAACATTAGTTCCATAAAGCTGCCCCATTATTTCTGCTACAGAACAACAATTTAAGAACAAACCTAGACGCTTTGATAGCACCGTTCCTATTATAAAATAACTTATAGCACTACCAATAAGGATCAATAAAAAGGTTGAATCAAGTATATTATAAAAAATTCCTCCTCCATACGATATGGTTATGATAGATGCTGCAATGCTCGCTACAGTAAAGCCCTTAGAGCCTACTGAATATTGTCTAAGCGTACTTAAACGAGGCATAGAACTTACACCAATAAATAAGTTCATTAATAAAAAAAGTAGAAATACAATAATATCTAAATCTAGCTGCATACCGAATTTGTTATATGTTTTTTACTAAAAAGATTTTTGTATAATCCACCTCTTCTTATATGTATACGGAAAACAGTGTTTTTTTATACTTTGTACTTACTACAGCTATTTTCATTGTAACACCATAATAAGCTATTTTTTAGATCCGTAAAATAGGACTTAATACAAAAGCGCCAAAATTACCTAATATTTATTTCAATTTAAAGACGTTTTTTAGAGAGGCTCTTTACAATATAGCAATGCCTTCAGATGCTTTAATGAAGCAATAACAGCATCATTTAACATAGATTGTTGGATTTCTTTCTCATCTTCATGATAGATATATCCTATCAGTATAACAAACTTGTTTTCTTCATTGCCGACATAAGAAGGAGCTAAAATCCTTCTATTGATACGATAGGCTTCTCTAAGCAATCTTTTAACTTTATTACGCTTTACAGCAGAACAAATTCTTTTTTTAGGAACTGAAAAAAGCACCTTATCGTTAGAAATAATTTCTCTGCTTTTTTTTACACAAAAGACTTTTAAAGGTGGTATTTTAAACGACCTACCTTCTTTAAAAAGCATCTTAATATGCTTGGGATCGACTAACCGATCTCTTTTCGACAATTTAAACACTGTCCCTGCTAAGATGCTCACTAGATAATTACGATCAAATTAGCTTTTATGTCTGGGTTCATCAGAAATAGTTAACTTATATCTACCTTTGGCCCTTCTTCTCGCTAATACTGCACGTCCATTAGGTGTTGACATACGCTCTCTAAATCCGTGTTTATTACTTCTTTTTCTTAGTGATGGTTGAAATGTTCTTTTCATAATTTAATTATTCTTGCAATTTTGTACATAAACTTGGTACAATTTTACATCCAATTTGCGGATTTTACAAACATATGACACACTCATTCATCATTTCAATAAAAAATAGGAGATTAATAACTCATCCATGCTAATTTTCTCGTTAACAACGATTCTATCTCTATCTTAATTAGAAAGTAGTGTAAGGGTAAAATAGCTTCAATTTTAGAAGGCCATTCTATAAAACAATAATAGCCAGAAGTAAAATAGTTTTCAAAGTCTAGCGTAACTGCCTCGTTCAAATGGTTTATGCGATAACAGTCAAAATGGTAAATGATTGCCCCATTTAATATTTTATATTCATTTATAATTGAAAAAGTTGGGCTATTTACCACATCAACCACGCCTAATACTTTACATAATTGCTTCACAAGGGTTGTTTTCCCACAACCCATGGGGCCTTCTAGTAAAAATATTTTTTGATGAGCAGCTTGATTCAAAAGCATAGTAGCGATATCACTGAGTTCTTTCTCTACATATCTTAAGACCATAAGCTTATGTAATGAATTATTATGGTTTTGGGTTTGATTCAGACTTACTGAAAATCTTATGAAATTTCTCTGGGTATTTAACAATATTTTCTGCTTGTGTTAACAAGGCACTATCGTATCCTTCTTGTTCAAGTATTTTTAAGGCAACAGCTTGATGGGCTTCTCCAGGTACAATTTTGTAGGTATAATGTAATTTGTTATCGGATTCTTCTCGTACAAAAACCTTGAAATTCTTAATACCTCCTCCTTTAATGTTATGTTCCAACCCCATTAAAATAGGATAGTGAGAAGCTATTATATGCAAGGAATTGGTATATTTTGCCATATAAGAAACTATGCTATAAGCGACAGCACCAGCTTCAGTAGGATTGGTACCAGCAAAAGGTTCATCAGCAATTGTAAAGATAAATTCGGTTGATTTAGATTTTTCCAACATATGTATGTGCTTTAGCATACGACCCATCTCTACCATAAAAAGTGAAGCACCACTTGCAATGTCATCACCTACTTCTATGTAGGTATGGATTTTATTAAATGGAGTAATAATAGCCTCTTTAGCAGGAACAATTCCAAACGTTTGGGCAAGTAGCACACCACTTGCTACTCCAGAGAGGAAAGAAGATTTCCCACCTGCATTAGGTCCACAAAGTATCATATTCCGAGTCTTATAGGTATCTAATTCCACATCATTATCTATAACAGTTGTAGGATCTATCAATGTGTTCCACATGCCATCGAACTTGAGCAGTGGGGTTATTTGTTCGGAACGATCTAAAAACTTAGCAAAGGTATAGTAATGTTCTGGAGAAATTTTCTTGGCTTCTTCAACCAACTCAGCAATCCCTATAAAGCTATCTAGCTGACCTAACTCATACATTGCAGGCTTTAGATGATCTTTGTATGCTTCAAATAGACACAATGTCGCTAATAATTTACTATTATCACTGCTAAAATAGGACCAATGATCTAATTTCATCTCTAACAAGTTTCGGAGCATTACCCCAATTTCTGTTAATTCTTCTTTTTGAGATAAAAGTACTCTTATTTTCTTTAGATAAGGGGCGTAAACAGCTTCTAGTTCTGGATTTTTCGCTACAGCATGGCTAACTTGTTGGATGGTACGCATAAAAACTTGTACGTCTAGCATACGACATGCAAGGTTTTGGAAAACAGCGTTATACTCTTTATAATGTTTTACCCCACAATAACCCCTCCATACAGCCATACCATTGGTAATAGCTACTCCTAGAAAAGGCAATAAAGAGGGATTTCCGTTGGTATGCGTGTAGTTGTAAACAGCAGAACCTATAGACCAACCTGGCATAAAAAGGGAAATAGGCGCATAACTCTCAGTTCTACTACCACTAATAAACCCGCCCTTGGCAATAGAGGTTACCAGATAATGAGATTCGCACCATAACAACCCAAATACAGGTAAAACAAGAAACTCTCCATATATATCTCTTATATTTCTAAAGAATACTTTCCTACGCAACTTACCAGCGATTTTATTATTTGCAGCACTGTCAAAAAGAAAGCGACTGTGTAAATATTCTTGATATTCTTTGGTATAAAGAGGATCCGTATGGGTCCAAAAAGAAAGGAAACTTGGTTCTATATTGCGGTAAGTCATCAGCAATTGCTTTAAATGCATTTGATGATCTGGTTGTTCTAGAAAGAATCTAATTATTTTTTGTCTATTTGAAAGTATACCCATGTCATTACTTGGCGTAACTAGAAGCGCTGCTAAGGCACATTCACCAAGTAGCGTTGTTGTTCTATTAATACGAGACAATAAATGATGAGATGGATTACTAGATGCTCCACAAAAAAGAGTCAGATCCCCCCATGCATTATAGTTCAACAGCTGATCATCCGTTTTAGTATCATTGGCTTCAATATTTGAAAATATGGTACGCAAGATAATCTTACATTGAGTAGATTTAGCCAACTGGGGCTTACCTGCTCGTAAAAACATATCCTTCTCTTCTTTTTGCTCCGGTAAAGTTACAGTAGAAAAAGACCTCAGATAGTAACGAGAAATTTTTGTAGTAAGACGCTCATCGTGCAATTCTTGGCGAGCAAAAGCAAAATTTACAGCCAAAAAACTGGCTAATAATGAACACCATACGCTGTGTAGCGTACTCTTTTTATTAGATCTCATAATTGGATAAAAACTAAAAACTTTTCTATAATTGTTTGTTGCAATCTTATACACTTATTATCATAATAAGGATATTTTTATTGATTTAAAAAAACGGCATTGCTAAACGACATAAATAATACTCATATTCAATAATATAAATATATTTTATATTTTTTGTTTATTTATCTTTTTTCCCTTTTTTAGCTGCGTTATGCTCAAGTATTTTTAAACATTCCTCTAAACTAAGTAATTTAGGATCTGGAATATCCTTAGGAATGCGAACATTTTTCTTCTCTGATTTGATATAAGCTCCCCATCTACCATTCAAAATTTGAATTTCCGAATCAGGAAATGTTTTAATAAGTTTTTCAGCATCTGCTTTACGCTTGGTTGTAATAATTTCAATGGCTTTTACTGCTCCAATTGTAAATGGGTCATTCTCTTTACCTATGGAATAAAAGGATGATCCATGCTTAATATAAGGACCAAATCGACCTATGTTTACAACCATAGGGGCTTCTTCAAAGATGCCAATTTCCCTAGGAAGCTTAAAAAGGTCCAATGCCGCTTCTAATGTAATGGTTTCCATGCGTTGGTTTGGACGGAGTCCTGCAAAACGAGGGGCTTCCTGTCTTTCATCTGCCTCAACCCCCAACTGAACCAATGGACCATATTTACCTAGTCTAACAACTACTGAGGCATTTGTTTCTGGATCTTTACCCAAGTATCTAGTATGGTTAATCATAGATCTATCTACATCAGACGTGCTCTGAATTTTAGTGTAAAATACACTGTAAAATTCTGCTAACATCTGGTTCCAGATCTTAGATCCTTGTGCTATTTTATCTAGTTCTTTTTCTACATGTGCCGTGAAATTATAGTCAGTGACATCGGAAAAGTGTTTAACTAAAAAGTCATTCACTATTGCAGCTATATCGGTAGGAAATAGTTTCTGCTTTTCTGCACGAACGATCTCTGTTAACTGCTGCGTTTGAATCTGTTTGTTTTCCAAAGTAAGGAGTGTATATGAACGGGGAAAGCCCTCACGAGACTCTAATTTAATATAACCCCTTTTTTGAATAGTGGAAATAATAGGTGCATAGGTAGATGGTCGACCAATTTCTCTTTCTTCTAGATCCCTAACCAAGGCAGCTTCGGTATAACGGGGTGGAGGATTGGCAAATCGTTGTCTAGCTAACATCTTTTCAAGGGGTAATACTTGACCTATATGTAGTGGTGGAAGCATTTCTGCTGCATCATCAGACTCTTCATCTTCATCTTTAGCACGTGCATATGCTTTAAGAAAACCTTCAAATTTTAGCACTTCTCCTGTTGCAACAAGTGTTTGGTCGGAGGTAGAGATTTGAATGGTTGCTACCGTCTTTTCTATCTGTGCGTCGGCCATTTGAGAGGCCATTGCTCTAGACCAAATGAGTTCGTATAAGCGTTGTTCGTCTCTATTGTTACTGACTATTTTTGCGGAAAAATCAGTAGGACGTATTGCTTCATGAGCTTCTTGCGCAGTAGATGATTTGGTTTTATAGCTTCTTGCATGAAAATATTCTTTCCCATAGGTTTCCGTAACTTCTTTAGATATATGTTGTACGGCATCTGCAGAAAGATTTAGAGAGTCTGTTCTCATATAAGAAATTTTACCCGTTTCATATAACTGCTGAGCCAATATCATTGTACGGGTTACGGAGTATCCTAACTTTCTACTCGCTTCTTGCTGTAATGTTGACGTAATAAAGGGGGCTGAAGGAGATCTTTTTAATGCTTTTTTATCTAATGCTTTAATGGAAAAAGCAGCATCTTTACACTGTTCTAAGAAGGCTAATGCATCCTGTTCTGTTTTAAATTTCTCTGGCAAATCTGCTTTCAGTAACTGTCCTGTTGGCAGTGGAAAAAATGCGGATATAGAAAAATGAAAAGTAACAACAAAATTATCGATAGCCCTTTCACGTTCTACTACCATTCTTACGGCAACAGATTGTACACGGCCCGCAGAGAGGCCAGGTTTAATTTTTTTCCACAACAATGGGGACAAATCATAGCCGACCAATCTATCTAAAACACGTCTTGCTTGTTGTGCATCAACTAGATCCAAATCTATGGCACGTGGTTGCTTTAATGCATTTAAGACAGCGGTTTTCGTAATTTCTCTAAAAACAATACGTTGTACTTTATCATCTGTAAGTTGGAGTGCTTCCTTTAGATGCCATGAGATAGACTCCCCTTCTCGGTCATCATCGCTTGCTAAATAAACACAGGTAGATTCCTTGGCTAATTTCTTAAGGTGTTGTACAACACGTTCCTTGCCGGGAGTGATTTCATAACTGGGTAAAAATCCTTGTGCAACATTGACCGCATTATTTCCTTTAATCAGGTCCCTAATATGTCCATTAGAGGAAGCTACTTGATAATCAATTCCTAAATAGTTTTCAATGGTTTTCGCCTTTGCAGGTGATTCAACAATGACTAAATTTTTTGCCATATTTTAAGTATAGAATCTAAAGTAAGTATAGAATCTAAAATTAACAGTTTTACTAAAAATAAATAACATTATACAATAATAAATTGCTTTTATATAAGCTCCAAGCAATATGGCTTCCTGTTTGTACGAATGTATCAAATAATAGGTAGGATTTAATTGCTAAATTGGTTATTTTCGTACTTATTTTTACTTGTTTGTTTATAATTACGTTTACATTTTAATCCTGGGAAATTTATATTTTATGCTTAATAATAGTGCTTTATTGAAATTAAAAAAGAAAAAAATCAACATGGTAGCAATGACTACTATGAACACATTATCTTATGTATTGAACAGTGGTTGTTGCATGAAAGCACAACATATGAATGGGGGAGAGGTGAACACATCTACAGTCTCTACAAATACAGTAGGTACGCAAACTGATTATACAGTCACAAACAATACAGTCGGTACACAAACCAGTGATCCAAATAAAGAAAAACCATTTGTGCATGTTACAGTTGATTCAAAAGACATAACACTGCTTCAAGACACATTGAAAGATCCCAACATTACTCCTGAAATAATAAATGCAGTTAATCCAGAAAACGGTCAAACTGCTCTACATTCAGCAATTTTTAGTGATTGGATTGAAGGGGCAAAATCGCTGTTGCAGCATAAAGATATTGATACAAGGATAGGAGACTCCGATGGTAACACTGTACTGCATTTAGTAATATTAAAAATACAACAAATGCTACAAGAACAAAAACCAGAGGATTTTCCACAGCTTGTACAGTTAAGGGAGTTAATACATAAGAAACTAACATCTCTTGACAATACACATGAAAAAAATAAGGAAGGTAATACTCCGCTGCATTTGCTAGCAGCCATGATGCCATCAAACAAGGTGTCTGTAGAAGTGGTTGCAGAAATAACTACGGGATTTTTGTCTACTGCACTTCCACCAAATCTCGAATATGGCTTGATTGCTCATGACTTTAATTCACAAAATAAAGATGGTGATACTCCGCTACATGTAGCACTAAAAAATAACAATCTATCACTAGCTAAAAAACTCATAGAGTTCTTAAAGCCCCGTTCCATTGCTTTGGATCTACAAAATAAAAATGGTGATACTCCGCTAGGTATAGCATTGAAAAAAAACGAACAAGAACAAAATAAACAAGATATACAAAGTATAATTGAACAATTATGTTCCTAAGCATGTCAAGCACAAAGGGGTAATTGGGCGCAGATAGTTGATAAATCTGCTCTTCTTTCTAACAATAGACCTGTTGCGTAAGTAAGCGGATCTAAAACTTTTGTTTTTGCATATAGCAATTTACTCATAAACGCTTAAAATAAGCACAAAAACGGAATATGTTTGTCATTTTATCATGAAGAAAAAATGGTTTTTGAATAGATTTTTATCTACTTCAAGTCGCCTGGGACTTACGCAACAGGTCTAGCTCTTTTTTATTAAAATAAAAAAGGGTGGTGCCCTTAAGTTGAGAACGTTATAACTTCCGTTAAATAATATATGTTTGGGATAGTTAATGACCTATATGTGAAGTTGTATTGCGTCTGATACCTATCATTTTTTTTATTCTTGCTGTACAAGTATGCCAACCACTTAGTAAAGACAATCCTCGACCTTGTTGTGCTTTTGCTAGAAAGAAGCAACAAAAGGGGAATAATATAAGGTTGGCCAACCAAGCCCCTAAAAGGGGTGAAATGGTTCCTTCGTAAGCCCAATCTCTTCCAACTAGAGAGAGGATGTATTCTAATAATCCAAAAAAGGAACTTATAGCTACAGATACACCAAAACCACCTCGTCTAATAACACACCCTAGAGGTGCTGCTAGGAGAAACATTATGAGACACTGTATGGCTATAGCCAGGCGATGTTCTTTCTCAAATAGAGCATAATGAAAATATTCTACAATTTTTGTTTCATAATGTTTTTGTTCTAGTAAAGATTTTTTTATTTTGTCTATAGCATACAAACTATGATTAACAACTTGTTCCGTAAAGTATGGATTGTCTTTTTGATCGGTATTTGAAACCATTTCTTTCTTCACAAGCCGTTTTCTAAATGACATAAAATCAGTTTCATCAATTAATGGAACGTCCTGCGTAACCTCTTCTTGCTTTTTAAGATCAGAAAGGTTAGCGTTATGCGTAACGGGTGGTGGCATGTAATGCAGCGCTTGTTGTGCAAGGAGGTCTTGAACATAGTTCGCTTGATCCATAACTCTTTGTTGATTTTTTTCAATCATTGCTCTAAGTTGTGGATGGGTTCTTGTGCGAGGCTCATATACATATTGCTCTTTCGTGTTACCTAGTTTTAATGTGTCTAAACTAATTTTTATTGTCTGGCTTGTAAAATTATTTCTATAAAAAGTTTTTTTATCATCGCTAAAACTATTTTTGTTATTGGGCAATGCTTCTACATAGTTATGTCCATTAGAAAGTTCCATAACTAGATAATTTTCATCCAACGTAGTATGTAGTCGTCCTTTTTCTGCAATAGTTATTGCAACGTTACCATAACTTTTCGTATGGTCATAAACCACAATACCTTGCATTTCTCCATTATCATTCAGTTTTTTATCTACATGAATACCATATTCAGGTATATTGTTACAGAAAACACCTTCTTGAATAAACAAGGCAGATCGTTTTTTTATTATATCGTCACCCAAGGCAAAGATCTTATGTTTGGTAGTTGGATGGACATAATCTTTAAAGTAGAATAGTGCTATACTCAATAGTAGAATAAACATAAATGGGAAACGTAGCATACGTTGGAGGGACATTCCTACTGAACGCATAGCTGTTAATTCAAAACTTTCAGAAAAATTACCAAAAACAATAAGAGAAGACACCAAAACGGCAATCGGGAAAGCTTGTGGAAATAAACTTATTCCTATGTAGTATAAAAGTTTTGCATAAACAAAAAATCCTAGCCCCTTACCTACAAAGCTATTAAGCATTAAAAAAAAACTATGTGTAACTAGTACGAATAATACCAGTATCAATAGCGATATAAACGTCACTATAAAGCTCTTTAATAGCAGTTTGTCTACTTTTTTTATACCAAAATCGAACATTTCTAGAAATTTATGACTAACTTTACCTTAAATATAGAAACAATTTAGGTACTTTCCTTATTATATAGTGTAGTGCTATAGCTATAGTGGTTGGGAAAATGGTGCTTGGCGAGGTAGCTCAGGCGGTTAGAGCGTCGGATTCATAACCCGAAGGTCGGGGGTTCGATTCCCCCTCTCGCTACATATTTCATGTTATTTCCAGATTATCTTTTTGTTTAATATACTTTCCCCACTTGGTTGAATGAGAATTGACATTATAACCTGTTTACCAGATCTCCTTGAAAGTCCTCTCAACCACTTCATCTTTAAGAGGGCAATCACGCAAAATTTACTCTCCATATGTGTACATAATTTACGCGATTATACACTGTATAAACATGGCAAAATAGATGATTATCCTTATGGAGGAGATTCTGGTATGTTATTGATGATAGAACCAATTGTTAATTGCATACGTACACTTCAAAAAGCACGCAATTATGATGAAATCATTTACATGGCTCCAGATGGGAAACAGCTTACACAATCGCTTATAAATGCATGCTCCCTGAAACAAAATATTATATTGCTATGTGGTCACTATAAAGGTGTTGATGAGCGTGTGCGTGAGCATTTTATTACAATGGAAATTAGCCTGGGAGATTATGTTCTTTCTGGTGGTGAGTTACCAGCTATAATATTGGCAGATGCAATAGTTCGAGTTATACCGGGTGTTATATCAGATGCTTGTTCTGCGCTTACAGACTCTTTCCAAGACAATTTGATAGCACCTCCTGCTTATACTCGACCCTATGCTTATGAAGGGATAACCGTTCCAGATGTATTAGTTTCTGGAGATCACAGAGCTATTCAAGAGTGGAAACAACAACAAATGATAAAAAGGACAGAGGAGCGAAGACCTCATCTCCTTGAAAAGGATATACCAATAGAATAAATAAGGGCCCTTACCCATAAATATCAGGACTTTCGCACTTTTAGTTGAAAACATTGTATATAGACCAGGCTACAAAATAGCAAAATTTTATTTTATATTGATTATCAGTATTGCAAAACATGCCCATGTCTAAAAATATAAGCAAAATTATCTATTGTGCGAAAGTCCTGAATATATTTCTTTAAGAAAAATTATCTAATTTTTCTTAAAGAAATATAAATCCATTCAATTTCAACGTTTTATGGCGTATGGTATTTAAACTACCACCGATTATTCATGCCATACTGCTATGTTCTACTATAATTGGAAAGAGATGGCACGATACCACTTACATAGCATCATGCTTTCAGTTATTCATTAAGAATCTGATTGATTTTAAAGCAATATGAATCGCATTATGTAGGTACAAACCATGGATATTGGTTTAATTACTCATGGAAACTAAAAACTCTTCGTTGTTACGAGTACCACGCATTTTTTTTAGCAAAAAATCCATAGCTTCTACAGAACTCATATCTGACATAATATTACGTAATATCCAAATACGTGCAAGTTCTTCTTTTCCAATCAACAACTCTTCACGTCGTGTTCCAGAAGCTGGCACATCAATAGCTGGATAAATGCGTTTATTAGCTAATTTTCTATCCAATTGCAACTCCATATTGCCAGTACCTTTAAATTCCTCAAAGATAACTTCATCCATTTTAGATCCTGTATCAATAAGCGCTGTTGCTAAAATTGTGAGTGATCCACCATTTTCTACATTACGTGCTGCACCAAAAAATCGCTGTGGCTTATGGAGCGCATTTGCATCAATACCACCAGAAAGTATTTTACCAGAAGAAGGACTAACGGTATTATGTGCACGGGCCAAGCGGGTAATAGAGTCTAATAAAATAACTACATCACGACCACATTCGACCATTCTTTTTGCCTTTTCTAGAACAATATTAGAAACCTTGACGTGTCGTTCAGCCTGTTCATCAAAAGTAGATGCAATTACCTCTGCTTTTACATTTCTAGCCATATCTGTAACTTCTTCAGGGCGTTCTCCAATCAAAAGTACTATTAAATAGGCCTCGGGATGATTGGCCGCAATTGCATTGGCAATCTCTTTTAAGAGTACCGTTTTGCCTGTTTTAGGCTGTGCAACAATCATTCCTCGTTGCCCTTTCCCAATAGGGGAAAATAAATCCATAATACGCGTAGAATACTGATTAGCACCATTGGATATATTCAGCTTTTCATGTGGGAAAAGGGGCGTAAGATGTTCAAAAGGAATGCGATTTCGCCCTTCTTCTGTAGTTACACCATTCATATAAACTACTTTGAGCAGCGCAAAATATTTTTCTCCTTCTTTAGGTGGGCGTATTTTTCCTCTAATGGTATCCCCTGTTTTTAAGTTAAACAGCTTAATCTGGGAAGGAGAAACATATACATCATCTGGGCTTGCAAGATAATGATAATCAGATGAACGTAAAAACCCATAACCATCTTGCATAATCTCTAGCACACCCTCCCCCTCAATAGTTGTATCCAAAGTAAATGCTGGAGACTCTTTTCTGTTATTGTAGTTCTTTTCGGATACAGCTATGGGTTCTTTTGCTTCTTTCCCAATAGGAATACCTGATACAGAATAATCTTCTGAATTAGAATTTCCCGCTCCTTCTGTAGATTCTATAGTATATCCATCGCCATTCTTTCCTTCTGCAACAGGTTTTTGTTCAGTCTGTGTATCTGCCATATTGGACTTTAAATGGGTTCTCCTAGAAGGAGTAGTAGATGTTACTTCTCGTGATCTTGATCTTGTTATTGTAGATACATTATTTTTCGTTGGGGCAACCTCATCTGTTGGAAGTATAGCCTGCTGATCTAATATTTTATAAATAAGTTCCTCCTTTGTAAGTGTTTTGTAATTTTTAACCTTAAAGTTTTCCGCTATTTCACGTAATTCAGAAATAAGTTTTTGATTTAAGTCTCCGATATTGTACATGAGTTTGAGTATATGTGTAATTAAATAAAGCTATTAAAAAAATAAGATCCTATAAGGCCATCACTTTAATGAGCAAATACCAGTTTATTGATGTAAACGTGTATAAAATAATGTAAATTTAAACGCATTAATTAAATTACACTTCGCTTTTTATCAAACTAAAATCTGGTAAAAATGATCAAAGAAACCCCTTTTATGCTATTACTTTTAGTATTAAGTTAATAGACGGTGAAAAGGAATGAATATTTCATACAAAATTGCTGAACGCAACCTTTCGAAAAACCCGACTAAACAATTATACAACCATAATTTTTAAAAATCAAATTTTTTGTCAAGTTTACAAAATAAAAACACTGAATCACTAAAAGTATTTATATTTATATTTTTGATGGCAAAACATAGTAGGGGGTATTAGAAATATGATTGAATTACATCACATCAGAAATGACAAAGAAAGGGTTATAGCTAGTTTACAGAAAAGAGGCTTAGCCAGTGTGAAAGACCAAATTGAAGCGATATCTACGCTAGACATAAAGAAACGCGCAACGCAATCTCGTCTAGATGAATTATCTGCTATGTTAAACCAGTTTAGTAAGGAAGTAGGAGAACAGATACATAAACAGGTGGATCCAGGGATATTGCACGAAAAAAAGCAAGAAATCAATTCGTTAAAAGAAACCTCTAAACGATTATCAAAAGAGCTTAAGGAATATGCATCTGCTTTGTTAGAGAAACTGTATCAGCTGCCCAATCCCCCTCATGCAACTGTACCAATAGGGACAAATGCTTCTGACAATAAGGTTATGTATCAAACACCTGTCTTGCCTAGTACACATGCAGATGGCTTAGCGCATTGGGACTTAATTAAAAAATACGATCTTGTTGACTTTGAAGTTGGCAATAAAATTACCGGTGCTGGCTTCCCAGTATATAAAGGGCAAGGAGCTCAACTGCAACGTGCACTTATTAATTTTTTCTTAGATCATGCATATAAGGCAGGCTATTTAGAAGTTCAGCCACCGGTTGTGGTAAATGAAGCATCTGCTTACGCAACAGGTCAGTTGCCTGACAAAGAAGGACAGATGTATCATATATCAGAGAGTAATTTATACCTAATTCCTACTGCAGAAGTCCCTATAACAAACATGTATCGCGATTGTATTCTCTCAGAAAGTGTACTTCCCATTAAACATGTTGGTTATACGCCTTGTTTTAGACGAGAAGCAGGCTCTTGGGGAGCTCATGTTCGTGGCCTTAACCGGTTACACCAGTTTGATAAAGTTGAGTTGGTCCAAATTTGCCATCCAGATCATTCTTATACTAGTTTAGAGGAAATGCTAACCTATGTGCAAGGACTAGTAGAACAATTAGAATTACCTTATCGCGTATTAAAGCTTTGTACAGGAGATCTAGGTTTTTGTGCCGCTATGACCTATGATATTGAAGTATATTCTGTCGCACAAGACAAGTGGTTAGAAGTAAGTTCTATTAGCAATTTTGAAACCTTTCAATCTAATCGATTATCACTAAGGTATAAAGATAAAAATAAGAAAAGCCTGCTCTTGCATACGTTAAATGGAAGTGCCTTAGCTTTGCCACGTATCTTAGCAGCATTATTAGAACTAAATCAAACCCCAGAAGGTATTCGTATCCCTAAAGCATTACAGGATTATACAAGATTTAAACAAATAGGGTAAAATGGTCGATACACAATTTTCAACTAAAAATGAGAAAGGCCTGTATTCGATATTATAGCATATGAGTGTAAGACAATTTTTATCAAAAAAATAGATTTTTACTAAAAAATGTCTTATATTTAACCTTCATGCACGAGATATTTCGATATTCTGTGTACGATGATTTATCGTAGATGGAGACTTGACCAATATCTCTAACAATGTATAATATTTATTCCTGAAAAGGCTATCCAAATTTCATGATTGTAATAAACGACCTCACTTATCATTTGGGCAAGAGAACTTTGTATGATTCGGCTTCATTGCATATTAAGCCCAAGGATAAAATAGGTTTGGTAGGACCTAATGGAGCTGGCAAATCAACATTGCTACATATTATTACAGGTAGCCTGTCTCCAGACAGTGGTAAAATTACTAAGCGAAAAGAATGTTCTATTGGTTTTTTAAATCAAGATCTGCTTTCCTATCAGTCTGAAGATAGCATCCGAAATGTAGCCATGCAGGCATTTAGTGAAGCATTGGTTGCCCAAAAAAAGATTGAAGCCATATGCCAACAAATGGCAGTGGACTATTCTGATGAATTGCTACATCAGCTGTCTGATTTACAGGAAAACTTTGAAAGAATGGGGGGATATGATATCCAATCACGCACAGAGGCAATGTTAGAAGGTATGGGATTCACTACACAAGACCTAGACCGGCCCCTCTCTCAATTTTCTGGGGGATGGCGTATGCGTGTTATGTTTGCAAAGCTTCTCTTACAGCAGCCTTCTTTATTAATTCTAGATGAGCCTACCAACCACTTAGATTTGGTTTCCATCAAATGGGTAGAAGAATATTTAAGGGGATATGACAGCGCTTTTCTTGTAGTTTCTCATGATAGAAGCTTTCTGGATGGCATTACTACCAAAATTGTAGAGATTACTGACAAAAAATTTATAGTCTACACAGGAAACTATACGGAATACGAAATTCAGAAATCAGACAGAAAAGAGCTATTAGAAAATGCTTATGCCAATCAACAAAAACAACTAAAACATGCCCAGGAATTTATAGACCGCTTTAGAGCAAAAGCTAGTAAGGCTAAACTGGTGCAATCTAGAATAAAGACATTGGACAAAGTGGATAAAATAGAAGCTCCATCTACGCGTCGTAAAACAATAAAATTCAACTTTGCTATAAAGCAAAATCCTAGTAAAATTATTGCAGTTATAGAAAATATACATAAGTCTTACGGTCAGATTGAAATCCTCAAAGATGCCACCATACATATTGATAGGGGTGATAAAATCGCTCTAATTGGCGCAAATGGTCGTGGAAAAACAACACTTTTACGCATTATAGCTGACCAGGAACTTGTAGATAAACAGAAAAGAACCATAGGCAATAATGTTGAAATGGCTTTCTATGCCCAACATCAACTAGATGCACTAAATATGGAGCACAACATTTTAGAAGAGTTGCGTCAACAAAACGCTGATGGAGAGGAGCATACAGAGCAAGAACTTCGTACCATAGCAGGCATGTTTCTTTTTACCAAAGATGACGTTTTTAAAAAAATAGAAATTCTTTCTGGTGGAGAAAAAGCCAGAGTTGCCTTGGCAAAGGTGCTATTGTCTCAAGCAAATTGTTTGTTATTAGATGAGCCAACCAACCACTTAGATATTCAATCTATTGATACATTAGGACAAGCATTGCAACAATATGAGGGAACCTGTTTATTTGTGTCGCACGATCGAAACTTTATCCAAGAAGTTGCTACTAAGATATGGTATATCGAAAATAAAAAAGTAAAAGTATTTCCTGGAAACTATGCTGAATTTAAAGAAACAGTAAAGCTAATATAGATCCTGATTAAGCGTTAAATATAGCATTTATCTGATTTTATATTTTTAGTTTTTTGTCTTTTTATAAATTTACATATTATGGTAGCTTCTAGAATTATAAAAGTTTATAAATTGTTGCTTCCATATCTATGGTGCTCTAAATCTATACGTATAGCCACCTTAACAACGGCACTGCTTATGGGCATTGAGGTAGCCTGCACTACCTTATTTCCTTTTATATGGGAAAAGATCGTTGCATCTAAGCCGGATACATTTACTACATCAATACTTTTGTTTATTGGGCTGGGGCTATTTGGAGTTTCTTTTATAAAAAAGACACTACCTCCACTTTCCGAAGTTATTTTCTTAAAAGTCATTAACCACACTATTAAAGATTTACGTTTTAGAACGGTAAAACAAGCACACTCTATACCTTTAAAACAATTCGAAGAATACAATATTGCTGGCATTTTGAGTGGGTTCAATAGATTTGCACAAACATGTAGAATTTTTATGCATGCAGCACTACTCCATGTTTTACCTGCTTTTGCAAAAGTTATTACCTTGTCTATTGCACTTATTCGAGCACATCATTACTGCTATGTTATTGTAGTTATGCTTGCTGTTACCTTTTTTGTCCTTTTTAAGAAGTTATTTCCCAATTATCTTCGCGCCAAAGAAGATGGATGGCATTGTACAGATTGTGCCGTTATTTCTGCAGATGAAAGTCTACGTAGCTCCGCCTTTATACGCTTTAAATGTAAAGAACATCTAAAATTCTTAGAAAGCATATTTCATCAAGAAGCCGATGCATGGGGTAGATTCAATTGGGCCTATTATTTATTACGCATAAGCAAAGATGGAATATTCTATGTATTTGCTACCAGTATCTTTTTATCCTTATTATGCGAGTATAGCCATTATCGATTGCCATTGAGCAAGGTAGTATTGATATACACTTTGTTATTTTCTCTTTACAATCAGATTGGTACTTTCCTAGCAGATATTCGGAAACTACAAGGGGGTATAGTAGATGTTGTAGATACCATTGATTTTCTTTGCCTTCCAATTCAAAAAAAAGAGGGCGTGTTACCAGAGACTACACAACCTTCTATTCAATTATCAAATGTTGGTTTTAACTATAATCCTAATCAAAAACTTTTAGAAAACATAAACTTAACTATAAAACATGGTGACAAAATAGGGATTTCAGGTCAGTCCGGTAGCGGGAAATCTACCTTATGTCAAATGCTTATTGGCCTACTTACACCACATGATGGAACAGTTCTCTTAGGGGATCAACCTATAAACAATATTGACTCTGACATCATAGGTAAGCTATTATGTTATCTGCCTCAACATTTTTTAGGTACTCAAGTTAAAGTAGTGGGGAACACGTGTATCAAACATTTTTATAGCGGTGGGGAGTCCCAGCTCAAACTGTTGGAAGAAGTGTTGAAGGACCAACCTAAAATTATCGTATTAGATGAAACCTTTAACCAAATGGATGATGCAAATGCGTTAGTTATGCTAGACCGTATTGTAATCGATGTGCCAACGGTTGTTTTGGTGACGCATAACCGTAAGCTGCTGGATAAAATGCATGTAGTAGTAACACTAAAAAATGGAAAGGTGGAATAACAACACTAAATTATATCCAGAAAGAGCTATTGAAATAAATCTTAAGCATAAGCATGCCTGATACAGGAAAAGGTTCCAGTGATTTTAATTATATTTGCAACTGAACAAATCTATCTATATGAAAGGGTAATAGGCACAAATAATTTTTAATAAATCATGGATACAATCAAAGATTTTCTTTCCCTATCAGATCCTAATGTGAGAAACGTAGTGTTAGGAACTATTTTATTGAGTACCAGCAGTTCTATGATTGGAACCTTTGCTCTTTTAAAGAGGAAAACATTAATTAGTGATGCTATTTCACATGCCGTATTACCAGGAACATGTTTAGCTTTCTTCTTGACAGGAGATAAGCATTCAACTTGGTTAATTTTAGGTGCTTTTATTACAGGTTGGCTTGCATCTATAGCTATCGGGAAAATAACTACCCATTCTAAGATAAAACAAGATACGGCTATTGCTATTATTGCTTCTGTATCTTTTGGTATTGGAAGTTTTTTGCTTTCCATACTTCAACACAGTGGTCAGGCCAATCAAGGGGGGCTAAAGTCATTTTTATTGGGTAGTGCAGCAACTTTATTACGAGCAGATATTTTTCTGCTGTTGCTATTAAGTTTATCTATTATTATAATAACACTGTTATTTTTTAAAGAATTTACGATTATTGCATTTGATTCACTTTTTGCTAAATCCATAGGTATCCCTGTAAAAAAAATGGATTTTCTATTCACAAGTCTAATGGTACTAGCAATTATAATTGGCATAAGGGCAGTAGGTGTTGTTTTGATGAGTGCCATGCTTATTACACCAGCTACTACAGCAAGATTTTGGACTAAACGTATTACACATATCATGCTGTCTGCTATGTTTATTTCTCTGTTTTCTTCCCTTTTAGGAACATTTATTTCTTACACGGTTCCTTATATGCCCACTGGTCCATGGATTGTATTAATTATGTCATTTATAGCTTATCTTTCATTTGCCATTTCTTGGTGCTATGGTTTTTACAAAAAAAGGAAATAGCAGTGTATAGTTGTGTATGATACCACTTACTTTACCCACTTTTAGCTATAAGACAAAATATTCATTGGGGCAAACTTATATTTTAGATTTGTTGCGCAAAAAATACTTATTGCTAACACAGGAGGAATGGGTACGTCAACATATGCTGAATTATCTTATTCATCACCTTCATTATCCCAAAGGTCTATGCTGTTCAGAAAAAAAAATCAATAATACACTAGTGGCTTATAGGCCGGATATTGTAGTGTTTGATAAATTTGGAATGGCTAAAATGATTGTAGAATGCAAAGCTCCTCATATTACACTTACATATAGAACGTTAAGTCAAATTATGCATTATAATAGGAGTATTTCCGCCAATGTATTGGTGGTAACAAATGGTCTAATCCATTTTTGCTGGGAATTGGAGCAACATACACAACAATTTAAACCTATCAATTATATACCTGGTTATAACGACTTTTTGTGTTAGGTGCTTGATATCATACTAAGACAGGACAGATATGGTTACTGGATGATCCATCTCCCTCTGCTTCATCACCAGATGATTCCTCTATCTGATACATACTCTGCTTAGTTAACCAATAACACCCTTGACCTAAGTGGAAATTTTTGGTGGCACATTTGCTTATGTATTATAAAATATAATTATTTAATAATCAATTCTTTTTATAAAAACTAAAAAAAGAACTTGAGGAGGTATAGCTTATCAAGACATATCGAGCTATAAAAAACGAATGTTTTAAAAAAAATAGTTTTTCAAAAAATAAAAGGATTGATGCGGTATTACTGTGTCTTATACTATCTTTACTTTCATGTAAAGCACATAAGTATGGTATGTATCAAATATATTCAGGCTATCAAAAATTAGATAAAGATATGCAAACAGATCATGATCGTAAAAGGTACCAATATGGATATGATAATATCCCTATTGGTGTTGTTTCTATAGAAGAAATGTTATCTACACAGTATTATGTAGATAAGACGGATCATGCTTATAAATTAATGTCTGGTGTTAATAAATACATCTTTCTCTCCCGCCCCCGTAGATTTGGTAAGTCTCTGTTTGTTAGCACATTAGAAGAAATAGCTAAAGGGAATAAAGAGCTTTTTCAAGGTTGCTATATCTATAATTCTGATTATGATTGGAAGAAATATCCGGTCATTAGAGTGGATTTTTCAAAAATAGATAATAATGACTCAGAATCTGCCAAATATACTCTTATAAATAGGTTGTATGATATTGCTTGTGCATACAATATAAAAATTGATAGTCCTACAGAAAAAACGCTTATTAAAAATTATACAATAAACTTAATCAACAAACTAATTTCAAAATTCACAGAACTTAAAAAGACTGATTCAAGTTACGAACTTAAAGTAGTCGTCCTGGTAGATGAATATGATGCCCCTTTTATCAATCAATCAGATCCAGTTATAAAAGAAAATAACCGTTTGATTGTACGGGAATTTTTAACCGTTATTAAAAGCCTTACTGCTAATAACTTTATTAAGTTAGAATTTGTCACCGGTGTTAGTTCTTACTGTTTTAGAGATACCTATTCCGGTCCTAATAACTTAAATGATATTACACTTAGTCCAGATTATACAACTGTAGCTGGCTATAAAGAAGAAGATCTTTTAAATAAAAATTCTATTTATTATAAACGAATAAGTCAGTTAGCAGAAAAAAGAAATATAAGTAGCGATGTACTAGTTGGAGAAATGCGTTCTATGTATAATGGTTATAAGTTTCATCCTGAAGATGATACGATATCTGTATATAATCCACTATCCACCCTAATGTTTTTGCAACGCGGTGAACTAAATAACTATTGGATTAATACAGGAACACCTACTTTCTTAGTTAGAAAAGTTAATAAATCAAAAGTTCAAGACTTTAGTAAGCCTATTTCGGCTGTTAGGTATGAATTAACAGAACCCGATGAAGATGATTTAACGGTGAATGGTGCCATGTTTCAAGGGGGATACTTAACTATTGATAAGTATGAAAACGCATTGGATAAAGGGAAACTTAGACAAATGGATGATCCAATATTATTAAAATTTCCTAATGGAGAAGTAGAAAAATCTTTTTATAATCTATTAAATAAAAAATTTGAGAAGGATTTAGAGTCAGAAGGAAAAACGCGTAAGCGTGCCATAGTTCAAAAATTGAATGATATAGATCTAGAAGGTCTTGTTAAAGTTATTAGGTCATGCATGTCAAGTATACCATTTAATTTATCTAATCCAAAGCATAATAGAAATGAAGCCTACTACCATACAGCTTTACATTGTTTATTAGAAGGAGCAGAACTCAATCCTCTTAGTGAACATGCTACTCGTGGAGGTAGAATAGATATTGTTATTGACTCACTAAGTGATGTCACCTATATATTTGAATTAAAACATGATCAAAATGCTCATACTGCTTTGTGTCAGATAGAAGGCAATGAGTATATAGAAAAGTTTCTTTATAAGGGAAAAAACATAGTCCTTATAGGACTTAATTTTTCTAGTGCAATGCGTAATGTTGAACAACAATTTGATTTTGCTATCTACGATAAAAAAGGAAATCAAACGACTAAGGATGCTATTATTAGTAACCGTAAACATGTACGCGGCAGAGAAGTCACCAGACAACGAGAATAAAAAACATTATGAAACCTTACCAATTATGCGCATAATACCTTTAAAAACTTTCTCTCTGTTTACTTTAGTTTTTTCTTATCTTCCCTTACAAGCTTGGTCCTGGGGATTTTTTGCGCATAAAAAGATTAATAGATATGCTATTACCACCCTACCGAAAGGTATGTTTTGCTTCTACAAGAAAAACTTAGTTTTTTTGACAGAAAAGTCTGTTGCTCCAGATAATCGAAGATATGTTCTAGAAGGTGAGGCAGAAAAACATTTTATAGACCTTGAATTATACGACCTCAATCTAATTAACGATCCAGTCATTTCTCTTGATCAAGCCATAGAACTGTATGGGGCTCAGCAGGTTATAGAGCATGGCCAACTGCCTTGGGCCATAATAAAAGTACATAAACAATTGACAAAAGCTTTTATGCATAAAAATATCGCTCAAATTTTAAAACTTTCGGCGGATCTAGGTCATTACATTGCTGATGCACATGTACCATTACATACCACTCAGAATTATAATGGACAAATGACAGAACAGGAAGGAATTCATGCCTTATGGGAAACAAGACTACCAACACTGTTTTTTGATAAGTATAATCTTTTTGTAGGGCAAGCCAGCTATATTAACGATCCATTAACCCATATTTGGAAGATCATAAGACAATCTCATACCTTGGTTAATAAAGTATTAGATCTAGAAAAACAGATTTCAGAACAATCTGCTGCCATAACAAAATATAGTTTTGAACAAGAGGGTAATCTTACAAAAAAACAATATTCTTTTGAATTTTCAACCGCTTATCATGAAGCACTGGAGGGGCAAGTAGAAGAACGCTTGAAGGAGTCTATTATACAAACGGGTAACTTTTGGTTAACAGCTTGGATAGACGCAGGTTGTCCGAACTTAGATGATTGTACGATAACTGTATCTATAGAAGATGAAGATGATAAACTAATGAAGCAAGCAGTAGCTTTGAAAGGAGTAAGAACTTGTAATGACTAACATGACCAGCCCTAACCTTTCTTGTTTTTTAAAAGAAAAGCTAAAACATCGCAAGCAGCAGTTATACATCTTACTTCGCTTACAAGCGAAACATTTCAACCATTCTGGGTAAGGACATTAGACATATTTATTTCCAATAAATTGGTTAATTCCACAAATTCCGGAACACTTAGTTCTTCTGCTCGCTTTTGCAATAGATGCGTACAGCATTTATTTGAAATATTAAGTGCATGTAATGCATTGCTCAATTTTTTCCGACGTTGTTGAAACCCTTTTTTTACTATTTGAAAAAAAAGAGATTCATTACATGGCAGTTTAGTTATGTTATTGCGTTGCATTATAATAACAGCAGAGTCAACTTTTGGAGGAGGGTAAAAGACACAAGGAGGAACTGTAAAACAATATTCTATGGTGTAAAATGCTTGTAAGAGCACACTTGGTATGCCGTAAATTTTACTACCTGGTTTGGCAGCAAGTCGTTCAGCAACCTCTTTTTGAACCATTCCTACCACTTCATCCACTATATGCCGATTATCCAGGATTTTAAAGAAAATTTGGGAGGATATATTGTAAGGAAAATTTCCAACAATCGTTAAAGGTGTTTTGGTAAATTGTTCCGATAACGGTAATGTTAAAAAGTCCGCTTCTATTATTTTGTCACCCAGTTGGGCGTATTTCTTTCTTAGATATGGTATAAGGTCTCGGTCTATCTCTACAAGATATAAGTTAGAGATAGGCCGTTGTAACAACATTTCTGTTAAACTCCCTGTTCCCGGACCTACTTCAATTATAGTATGTGAAAGACTTCTATTAGTCAGTAAGTTTGCAATTTGTAAAGATACAGTTGGATCTTTAAGAAAGTGCTGACCTAATGACTTTTTAGTCTTTACAGAGATGTTCATCTTTGACAAAACTTAAAATGCAGAAGAATTTATAAGTTCTTTAATCTTTTTGTTTACAGCATGCTGATCAACATCTTGCGATTTTTTTAGCAAAAATTTCAACAATTTATTATACTTTTCCAGTAAGTCTTTGTACTTCTTCTCAACCTTCCATAATTCAGCGCGTGGATCTTCGGTGAGTACCTCATCGATCTTCATTTCAGGAAATTCAACTGCAAAATTATAATGTATAATTGCCCCTAAGGTCAATATAAAATCATAACTAAGATTTCTTTCTCTAAATCTATTGTAAAGTGTATTTCTACTTAACCCCATCTTTGCAGCTAATACTGAAAGTGAGATCCCACTTTTTCTCACGACATTTTCTATAATTTCTCCTCTGTGTTGCATGTGGCCTAGCAAAATATAATTATTGTAGAAAAAATATCTCTATGGGTTATACCCCCCTTATTGCCTTTTTTTTCATTTTTCAAAATACTGAAAAAGAAGAAGGCCCCAGCAGTTTCGAAAGTATAGCTATAAGCAACAAATTCGAGAATGCATTATAAGGATTTTTTTTGTAAAAAACTAGATTTTGAATAAAAATTTTAAAAATATTGTTTATCACAACTCACATTTTCTATATACAGGACTTTCGCATTTTTAATTAAAAGCTGTATATGGATTACGCCATAACTTTTCCTGAAAAATTTTTAAGGGTTCA
>NZ_QWJI01000007.1 GCF_004354815.1 Cardinium endosymbiont of Culicoides punctatus | reverse complement strand
AGTTGCGTAGTAACTTTCATCGTTGAGTACAATAATTTGAAGTTAGTAACTATAACTACAAAAATATCAATTATTCAATACTTTGCGAAAGTCCTGATAAAAATAAATCTATTGGATTTTAAGAAAAAAATATCCAGAATACTACAAAATCCTACCTATAACTAAACCCACCTTATGACATGTAATATATAATATTACATAAAAAATACAATTTTACTTATATATTACGCATTTTCTTAAAGCATATGTATAATTTTATACATATAATATGTTTTGTATAATTTTTATAGCTGATTTATAATGAACTATAAATTACACAGTAAAAAATTTGGTAGCATACTTTCTTATGTATTTGATTTTAATAATCAATTCCTTTTATAAAAAAAGAGCCTGGGGAGTTACCTTTTTTTCAACACACACTAAGAAACTAATAAAGTGGCAAGATCCTGCTCCCTGAAAAATAATAGATTTGATGAGAAAGAGCATAATCAAAATTACATTTTGGACATACGAGCTTTTTTTCGTTATTATTACTAGTATTTTTGTTCATAAAAACAGCAGCACACTTATTATGCACTTTATGCTTATTACAATGTAGCATTTTTAGCTTATAATCAACAGGAATAGAGATCAAAAATAGAATTTTCGAACGACAGAAATTTTTATTACAAATAATACATTTTTGTGATTGTGATTCTGTTTCTGCAGCGACGTCTATGTGTTTGTCTTTAAACCGGACTCTTTCATATTCCGAATCTGAACCTGAATCTAAATCCGTTGAACTGACTTCTTCACTTACTATTGAAGAAGCATCATTATTATCATCTTCTTTCATGCCCTGTACATCTGCTAAACGCCCTGTACAGCTAGTACCATGTACCAAAATTATTATGGCACATAAAATACCCCTAACATGCTTCAAAAAAGAATAAAAATTGTGTTGAACCATATATGAACTATATTTAAATCTGTTATAAAAATAAATCTATTGGATTTTAAGAAAAAAAATATCCAGAATACTACAAAATCCCACCTATAACTAAACCCACCTTATGACATGTAATATATAATATTACATAAAAAAATACAATTTTGCTTATATATTACGCATTTTCTTAAAGCATATGTATAATTTTATACATATAATATGTTTTGTATGATGCTTACACATAACATAATCCAATTCTTGTTTTTTACCATAAATATAATATATCCGAAATGGATAATCAGCAAAATAATTCTATTTATCAACAAAAATATTTATTGAATCACAACTTACATGTTACGCAATGTATTCAGGAATCCTTTAGTACAATTGTTTAATTTTTTATAAAAAAATTACATATCTTTGTTAAAAATGAATTTGTGGGTTCTTAATTCTAGGTAACTATTTTCTATGCATAAAAATCGCAATCCATTGATTGTAATCTATTTATATTTAAGTTTGTTTAAACTTTATTTTATTTATCATAACTCCCCAGGCCTCCTATATGCCGCATAAAAGATGCTATTTTTATAGCTGATCTATATGCACTATAAAAATATACAGTAAAATTTAGGTAGTACATTTTTTTATGAACTAGGCTTAACGAATATATATCTAACAATCAACAACTTTTTATAAAAAAACACTCGAGTATTATATATGCACCATTATCATTCTGTTTTCAGAAAAATCAGATTTATTCACTATACCACAATAGTTCTACTACTACATAGTACTCATAGTAGTTGTACAAGAAGTTTATTACAAGCTAAAATCTATACTTATTCTGAAAAAGAACATGAAATAAATACCTTTTCTACTTCTTCCGAAGAAAACAATAACATAAATACCACATTGCATTCCGCAATTAGAGAAGGTAATTATAAAAAAGTTAAAAACTTATTACTAAATGCAGCCAATCCAAATTTTGCAGATCCGTCTAGAAAAACTTCTTTACATATAGCTGTTAGTAAAGGGTATTATAAGATCGTTAAGCTATTGCTAAAAAAAGGAGCCTATGTAAATGCTGCAGATCAGTCTAAACAAACTCCGCTGCATATAGCTGTTAATAAAGGGGACGATAAGATCGTTGAGATACTACTAAAAAACAAGGCTGATCAAAATGCTAAAGATGCATTTGACCAAACTCCGCTGCATATAGCTGTTAATAAAGGAAATATTAAAATCGTTACATTATTGTTAAAAAATTTGCCTAATGGTAACACTAATTCAATTATAGAAACTCTGTTACAGATAGCTGTTGATAAAGGAGATGATGGCATCGTTGATCTATTATTAAAACACAACGCTAATCCAAATGTAACCAATTCAATTGGACAAACGCCTCTACATATATCTATTAATAAAAGAGATGAAAAAATAGCTAAAATATTGTTAAATAATGGAGCGGATCTAAGTATAACCAATTCGTTTGGACAAACCCCTCTATATATAGCTGTTGACAAAGGAGATGATAAGATGATTGAGCTGCTATTAAAATTAAAAAATCCAGTCTACCCAAATACTGCAGATCATTTTAAACAAACCCCTCTGCATTTAGCAACGAACAAGTGTTCTTATAAGAACGTTAAACTATTGTTGAACAAAAGAGCCAATCCAAATGCAACAAATTCACTTGGACAAACGTCTCTGCATATAGCTGTTGATAAAGGGAATATTAAAATCGTTGAGTTACTATTAAAACACAACGCCGATCCAAATGTAACAAATTCACTTGGACAAACGCTTCTGCAAATGGCTGTTGATAAAGGGAATATTAAAATCGTTGAGTTATTATTAAAACACAACGCCAATCCAAATGTAACAAATTTACTTGGACAAACTCCTTTATACGTGGCCATTGATAAGAATGATTGTAACATGGTTACCCTATTGTTAAACCATAAAGCTAATCCAAATATACCAAGCAATTCTAAAAATACCCCTCTAGAAGAAGCAATTATAAATGGAAATGACTATATCATCAACGAGCTAATAAAATATAAGGCTGTTATAAATAAAGAGGAAATAAATACAGTAAAAGATGATCAATGGAATACGCTTCTGCATTATGTGGTTATTTACAATAATGTCAAGATAGCTAAGCGATTATTAAAAAAATATAAAAATACAATTGATCCAAATATACAAAATAAGAATAGAATAACTCCTCTGCATATAGCCGTTGATAAGAATGATTGTAACATGGTTACCCTATTATTAAAACATGGAGCTAATCCAAATATAACAGATCAATCTGGAAGGACTCCTCTGGACTTGATAAATTTAGATGCTTTTGCCAAAGACAAACAAAAACTAAGCGAAAAAAAATATCAACGTATCAGGATATTGCTTCAATTAAAAGGTAATCAAATACAATAATTTTGTGTACAGTTACATAAACACTGAGCGAACACGTTAAGTAACTCGATGAAACCAACACCTCTACAGTTCCATTCTAGGGAAACACCTTGTAGATAGATCCGAAAAGTGTCCAAACTGGTATTTATAATAAGCTGTAATGGCAACCATAGCAGCATTATCTGTACAATAAACCATAGAAGGAATGGAAATAGTCCATCCATGCCGTCCGGATAATGCTTGAAGTTGCTGTCGTAAATGACTATTTGCGGCAACACCTCCTGCCAATGCAATAGAACGTATACCTGTCTTTTGAGCAGCTTGAACCAACTTATCTAATAGCATATCAACAAGCAACGCTTGAATACTTGCACAAATATCGGCACGATTTTCCTCTATAAAAGAGGTTTGTTTTTGTTGTATAAAAAGAGAGAACGCTGTTTTGATTCCGCTAAAAGAGAAATCAAAGTTGGGCATATTGGCTTTTGAAAAAGAAAAGGCTTTAGTATTTCCTCCCTTGGCATATTGATCTATCAACGCACCCCCTGGATAGCTAAATCCCATAAGCTTAGCAATTTTATCAAATGCTTCCCCTACTGCATCATCTTGGGTCTCTCCCAAAACTTCCATACAAAAATAATTTTTTACCAATAAGATTTGGGTATGCCCCCCACTGACTGTTAAACATAAAAAAGGGAAACTGGGTTTTGGATCTTCAATAAAGTTTCCCAGCACATGCGCTTGAATATGATGCACACCTATTAACGGAATACCAAGCGCAAAGGCCAAAGATTTTGCAAAACAACTACCAACGAGCAGAGGGCCTAATAGACCAGGACCTTGCGTAAAACCAACAGCATGTAAGGCATGTTTTTCTATACCTGCTTGTGCAAGTGCGGCAGTTACAGTAGGAACAATATTTGTTTGATGTGCCCTGGCTGCAAATTCTGGGACCACACCGCCATACTGTTGATGTATAAGCTGACTGGCTACAATATTGCTTAATACATTTCCGTCTTGTACTACGGAGGCCGCTGTTTCGTCACATGACGATTCAATGCCAAGAATATTCAAAACGCTGTTATCTCTATATGAAAACATAATAAAAATACAGTGGTAGTCTAAAAATTATATAGTATTTAAGCTGCCCAATCAGGCCTCCTAATTTATACGGGCAAGTAATACCATGATTGTGTTTACATTCTTTTATAAGCTTAGTTGAAAAGCAACAAGCTTGTCTAATATACAAAAGATTACCTATGTAAATGGCACCTTCCAGGTGTCCTATGTTCTATAATAGAACAATATGGTGACAGTTAAATTATATAATGCTCAGTTTTTAAATCAGCCATGATTTTTTATATCAGTAATGAGTATGGTAATTTCGTTTTTTTTGACATAAATAGTTTTGTACTGGAGTCATTTTTTTAATACCTTTGCATTGGTGGGGAGTATTCAAAACGGTTTCCTGTAACGAGTTTGCTTTAAGCAATTAACCGTTTTTTGCCAAAAAATGAGGCATTTTCAATATCAAATAATTTTAAAAACTACCTAAAAAGTTAAAATAGAACAAGTAATCCAAAATTATAAATCCCACATTAGCTGCATGAAAAAATTACTAGGTTTTATTGTCTTTGTATTTTCTGTATCATATAGTAGTGCCACAGAAAACGATTTTTTAATACAAGAAAAAGGAACTGAGGGAAAAGAGCTCATTAATGTTTCACACTCCGTTCAGAACGACGTATCACGTCCAGTTGCTGCTGGACTAGCAGATTTGGCCACGACGGCTATCTGGGGTGATATCAACAACCAGCTAGAGTTAGAACTACTAGTTTACAGGCTCTATAGGGAGAAAGAACGATTAGAGCATGCAAAGACGAAACTGAATGAGGAACAGAATAGAAAGAATAATAAGAATAAGAAAAGTTCCTTCGCTACCCGATTTCAATTCGAGAGCTACGGAAAAAATTATAATACTTCCTCTTCTTCCAATACAATCTCCAGCCCACCCCTTCATGCTGCAATCGATAAAAATAGTATAGAAGAGGTTAAAAACTTGCTGAATACTCATGAAATTGATGTCAATGAAAAAAATCAACTTGGACTTACTCCTCTACATTATGCCATTAACAATAATCATCTAGAGCTTGTTAAACTATTACTAACAAATCCAAAAATTGATGTAAATCATAAAGATATTAGTGGACTAACGCCACTGCATAAAGCAGCTGCTCAGGGTCATGCAAAGATTGTGACGCTATTATTAGCTCATCCGAAAATTAAAATTAATGAACAAGATAAACGTTGGGGTGTGCCTCTCCATTATGCAGCTTCTGAAGGTCATGTAGAGGTAGTTAAAGTATTATTGGAAAATCCAAAAACTAATGTAAACGAAAATGATATTATAGGTGCATATACACCACTCCACTTTGCAGTTTGTAAAAGTCATATAGAAGTGGTTATGTCATTACTAGCAGCCGCTAACATTAAGATTAATGAAAAAAATGCAAAAGGATTTACGCCACTTCATCATGCAGCTTTTAATGGTTCGATAGAAATCGTTAAACTATTGTTATCAATCCCCAGAATTAAAGTCAATGAAAAAGATAGATTTGGATATACTCCACTACATTATGCAACTCGCAATGGACACGTAAAAACAGTTAAATTATTGTTAACTGCAACAAAAATTATAGCCAATGCGAAAACTGATATTCGTGATACTCCACTACATCTATCAGCCTATAATGGCCATATAGAAGTAGTTAAACTTCTACTGGAAGATCCTAGAACGGAACTAGAAGTGATAAATAAAGATATAGAAACCCCTCTTGATTTAGCAAGAAAACACAGACATCATGAATGCGTTAGCATCTTAAAAGAAGCCTCAAAATTAAAAATCCATGCAAAAGATAAACATAAACTTTCCCCTTTGTACATTGCAGCTGAAAAGGGACATGTAGAAGAAGTGAGAAAATTTCTTGGAACACCTAACATTAAGGTCAATGCCAAAAATAACAAGGGATCTACTGCGCTACATGTTGCAGTAGATAATGGTTATCTAGAAATAGTTAGATTGTTATTAGCAAATAAAAAAATTGGAATCAATGAAAAAGATAACAAGGGGTATACTCCTTTACATATCGCAGCAGATAATGGTTATCTAGAAATAGTTAAATTGCTGCTAGCAGATCTGAAAGTTAAGATCAATGAAAAAGATAAAAACAAACATTATACTCCTTTGCATATAGCGGCCCATAATGGCCATGAAAAAGTAGTTGAGTTATTATCATCAATCCCCGGAATCAAAGTCAATGAAAAAGATAAAAGAGGATACACACCTTTACATGCAGCAGCTATAAACGGTCATGTAGCAGTAATTGAAAAATTGCTAATAGCCAATGGTATCAATGTCAATGAAGAAGATAAAAAAAGACTTACTCCCCTTCACCATGTATGTATGTTTAGCCATGTAGAGGCAGCTCGTCTATTGCTATCATTTTCGAAAATTAACCTACACAAACAAGATAAAGATAGATATACTCCGCTTCATTATGCAGCTGAGAATAATCATGTAGAAATAGTTGCATTATTAATGAACATTCCGGTAATTAAGATTAATGCGCAAGATAAGTATGGGTGGACTCCACTACATTGCGCAGCTGCAAACAATTATGTAGAGACAGTTGCCTTATTAATAAAATCCAAAAAGATTAATATCAATGCAAAAAATGAAGATGGATGGACCTCATTACATTTTGCAGCAAGCCGTGGTCATGTAGAAACAGTTGCATTATTGATAGAAGATCCAAGCATTATGATTAATGCAAGGGATGATCTCGGAGACACCCCCTTATATAATGCAGCTTTTAGTGGTCAAGCAGAGGTCGTTGAATTACTACTAGCAGTTCCTGGTATTGATAGAATTGCTTCAAATAAGAATGGTTTTACACCATTGATTTGGGCACAAATAAAAGGTTATGCAAAAATCATTGAACTATTGAGCAGATCCTAGAGTTGATAAATGCGAAAATAGAGTCGTCCAAAATCCCCCCAATATGGATTGTTCATGCTTAATCTAACAATGTCTTATTGGGCATTTTAGACTTGGTGCTAAGCATGAACAGAGGTAAAGAGAAAAATTCTGCTAGCAAGCAGTTCTCGAACAATTGTGCAAAAAACGCAAACTCCTCAGCAGGTATCTGGCTTTGATCAACAAATCTTTTGAACAAACCATAGTAAGAACTTGTCTTATCTTAAAAAAGATATTGGAAACCAAATTATTTTATAATATTTTAGGACTGATTACTTAAGTTTTGTTCTTTAACAATAGATATAATTTCTTCTTTAGAAAGCGTAGTAACATCTGCTATAGTATCTATATCCATGTTTAACTGTAGCATCTTTAAGGCAGTAGCATAACGCCTTTTCTCTAAACCAAGCTTCTCCCCTTCTATCTTCCCTTTCTCTAAACCAAGTTTCTTTCCTTTTTCTATTCCAAGTTTTTCTCCTTTCTCCAAACCAATCTTCTCTCCTTCTTCTTTGCCTTTTGTTTCTGCAGAGACTAAATAGTCACGATCCTTCATAGAAGCGAGCATATAAGTGTTATAAATTTCCTGCTCTCCATGAGACATCTTTAAGACATTGAGCCGTTCTGCCACTTTTTGCATGTAAGGAGATTTAAAGTCTTCTTCTACTTTAGAATGCTTCATTACATAGAGCCATTCATCCAGTTCTTCTTTGATAACATCATCAAACAAGGGTATAGAGATGATAAAATACTCAGGAAAAACGTCATAGGCATCAAAGGTGCGCATGCCTTGGTCCATTAAGTGGACATCCACTGGATGCTCCTTATCTATTTTATGAAATATTACTTTGCCATGATGTAAAGGTGCTTTATTGCCTTCAAAAGCGAAATATAATAGATTGATATGAAATACTTTTTTGATTTTTAAATAATCTTGATTTGCCCCAAGATGATCCACAATAAGTCTTGAAGTATTAAAACAAGCCTTATACAGAAATAAATTGGTATAGGAACGATCGATCTCTACTATATAATTGTTACCTTCTTCATCTTCGAAAATAACATCTGCAATACTTCGTTTTAAAAGTTTACTTTCTTTATTGCTTTCACTTTCAAGCAGGGACTTGATTTTAATGGGTTTATACCCTTGGGAACCGAGTAAAGCAGAAATAAACCCCTCGACTATTTCATAGTCACCTTTATCCTTAAGCAGGTATTTGATGGCATAATCAAAACTTATAATTTCTTTCATAAGCATTATACATTATGTATAGTTATACTAAGATTGCATGTTTAATATATTACAAAACAAAATTAGTCTATTTTTAACTATTAAATATAACAAAAGATTTTTGTAACTTGGTATCGAGTAAAAATGGTTTTATAAAAACCAATGCTATGAATAAATCATAGAATGGTTCTATGCTTTTTTGTACATAGTGTGGGATAGCATCCCTACTTGGTATATTAATTTTTATTCCTCATACTTAGGAATGATGTTTGTTGATATTCTTATTTTTTGCAGATGTCGTTCAAACTTGTATCGCCTTATCAACCAGCAGGAGACCAACCCAAAGCTATTACAGAGCTTGTTCAGAACATGCGGTGTGGTGCTCCTAGTCAAGTCCTTTTGGGTGTTACTGGATCTGGTAAAACTTTTACCATAGCCAATGTTATTAAGGAGCTCAACAGGCCTACATTGGTTATCAGCCATAATAAAACATTGGCTGCACAGTTATATACGGAGTTACGTTACTTTTTTCCCAATAATGCGGTTGAATACTTTGTATCTTATTACGATTACTATCAACCAGAGGTATACTTACCAACTACCAACACATATATAGAAAAGGAGCTGGCAATCAATGATGAATTAGAACGGTTGCGTCTTAGTGCTGTTGCTGCTTTACTGAGTGATAGAAGAGATGTCATTGTAGTAGCATCTGTATCCTGTATATATGGCGTTGGTAAACCAGAAGAATTCAAAAAAAATAGCTACCTCTTTAAAGTCGGATGCCAATTGTCACGTAATGAGTTTTTAAGAATTCTTGTAGATATGCTCTACAGCCGCAATGATACGGAATTTACGCGTGGTAATTTTCGAGTCAAGGGAGATACGATTGATCTATTTGTTGCCTATGGGGATTATGCTTACCGTTTTGTTTTTTGGGGAAACGATTTAGAATCTATCCATATTATAGATCCTTCGTCTGGAAAGAAAATTAAAGAGATCCAGGAAGCATTTATTTTCCCTGCTAGTTTATTTGTAACCAGTAAAGATGTATTACACAGAGCTATAGAGCAAATTCAGCTAGACCTTCGTGCACAAGTTGATTTTCTTAGAGACCAATGTAAATTTGAAGAAGCAAAACGACTTCAAGAAAGAACCGAATTAGATTTAGAAATGCTTCGAGAATTGGGATACTGTTCTGGTATTGAAAATTATTCGAGGTACATAGATGGTAGGCAAGCAGGAGAACGCCCTTTTTGTTTATTAGACTATTTTCCCGAGGACTACTTAATGGTTATGGATGAAAGCCATGTTACAGTTCCCCAATTTAGAGCGATGTTTGGTGGCGATAGGGCTCGAAAAACAAATTTAGTAACCTATGGTTTTCGACTGCCATCTGCTATAGATAACCGGCCTTTAAATTTTAACGAATTTGAAAAACTAATCCATCAAATTGTTTTTGTTAGTGCTACTCCTGCGGAATATGAGTTGACAGTTTCTGAAGGAATGGTAGTAGAGCAGATCATACGTCCAACGGGATTGGTAGACCCTCAAATAGAGGTTCGGCCAAGTATGAATCAAATACAAAATATCTTGGAAGAAATTAAAAATGTAATTAAACAAAAAGATCGCGTATTAATTACTACGCTTACCAAGCGTATGGCGGAGGAGCTGACAGATTATTTGGTTTATGCAAATATTCGTTGTAGATATGTTCATTCGGAAGTAAAAACTTTAGATCGGGTTACTATATTAAATGACTTTCGTAATGGCGATTTTGATGTACTAGTAGGTGTAAATCTATTGAGAGAAGGTTTAGACCTGCCGCAAGCTTCTCTAATGATTATCCTAGATGCAGACAAAGAGGGTTTTTTAAGAAATGCCCGTTCACTTATTCAAACAATAGGAAGGGTAGCACGTCATGAGCAAGGACGTGTCATCATGTATGCAGATAGAATTACTGCGTCTATGGAGCAGGCCATTACGGAAACACAACGTAGACGCGACTTACAGATGGAATATAATCGTATTAAGGGAATTATACCCAGTTCCGTACAAAAAAGACAAATGGATATGGGCTTGTATACCGCAATATCACAAGAAAGCACGTCTAATGCTCAAGAATACAGTCAACAGGAAAATGTTGCATCTATTATAGCTGCAGAATCTGGTGCTAGCTATGGGGATGCTAAAACGGTTCAAGAGCAAATAGAACTATTAGAACATAAGATGTATCAGGCTGCAGAAGCATTGCAATTTTTAGAAGCCGATAAACTCAAAGAAATGATAGCTACACTAAGAAAGCGTAAAAAATATTAAAGGTATTCCCTATGCAAAATGTAGCAAAGAAGGTAGAACAAGCGCTAAGCACAGTATATGACCCGGATTTAAAAAAAGACCTGATAGCATTAGGCATGATTAAAAATCTGGTTGTCGGTGATACCCTAATTTCTTTTACTATAATACTTACTACACCAGCATGCCCCCTGAAAGAAGTACTCAAGCAAGCATGTATACAAGCAATCCATAATCAGGTATCCAGTGACTTCGAAGTTATTATTGAAACAACTGCAAAGGTAACATCAAGTCGTTCTAAAACAACGGTACTTCCTGAGGTGAGCAATGTTATTGCCATTGCTTCTGGAAAAGGAGGTGTGGGAAAATCTACGATAGCCACCCATTTGGCCCTAGCGTTATCTCAGCATGGTGCACGTGTAGGTCTTTTAGATGCCGATATATTTGGGCCATCTATTCCTACCATGTGGGGATGTGATACACAAAAACCAACTATAATTGAAAATAAAGGAAAAAAATATATACTTCCTATAAGTAAATATGGTGTAAAACTGCTTTCTATAGGCTTTTTAAGCCATAGCAAAGAAGCCATTATATGGCGTGGACCTATGGCTAGTGCTGCTTTCAAGCAGTTAATACAAGATTCAGATTGGGGACAGTTAGACTATTTATTCATTGATCTTCCTCCTGGAACGAGTGATATTCATCTTACCATGGTGCAAACTGTATCAGTAACAGGTGTTATCATAGTTACTACACCGCAAAAGGTAGCGCTAATAGATGCCATAAAAGCTATAGATATGTTTAGGAAAGAACAGATTAAGGTGCCCATATTGGGCTTGATAGAAAATATGTCCTACTTTTCCATAGAAAAAGAAGCCATGCATATGCCTCATTATATTTTTGGTAAGGAAGGAGGAAAAACATTGGCAGAAAAAGAGGGCATATCATTTCTCGGACAGGTTCCATTGCTTCCTGCCATTTGTACACAAGGTGATTTAGGAATCATGGGGGATGAAATCATTGAACCATTTGGTGATATTGCGCAAATGGTGGCCCAACAAATTGCTATACAGAATGCAGCCTCCTGAGAGGCTTTCGAAAAGACTCGGATTTATTCTTCTGGTTGTTCTGTACGAAGTTTTTTACTTTGTTTATCAAATTCTTCATCTATCATATTATCATCTATATCAGAACAGTCGCTAAATAAACTATTGATTACTGATTTTGCTTTTTTCTTGATATCATCAATATGTTTGTTCTTATTCAACCCTTTTTCAACTTCTCTTTTAATTATTTTTCTTTTCCTTTCATTATTTTTCTGAATATTCTTTGTTCTTTCTTCCTCTCTACCTTTATTATGTGCTTTTTCTAAAGAAGCTAATGCTACTTGTCGGTTATCTTCAGCATGTTGATATTGCCTTATGTCTTCTTCACTCCAATTTAATTGATCTATTTGCTGACATGCACGTTGAATTATAGGATTAGAGATAAGCGGCGCTTTCTCTTCTTCTGACATATTAGATATGGATTGAGCATTCTTCAAAAGAAAAGCCCAACGATCTTTTTGATCAGTTATTTCACTGATAGCCTTATTAAATTTAGGTAATTCTAAAACTATAATCTCTGTACCTTTGAAATAATTTTTATTATTTTCTTCGTCTCTATATGCATGATAGGAAATAAATCTTTGATGGTCTTTAAACATATTAAATTCTGTGATAGCAAGTAAATAAACAGGAACTAAGTCATAATATTTCTTGCCTTTAAATAATTGACCACTATAATCACGACCGATATAAGCCTGTATCCGTTTTTTCCAGCCACGGTGATGACATAATTGCATCTCTATAATGAATTTCCTGCCGCTATAATCAACACAATGAACATCAGTTATATATAAATGGTCTTCTTCTGATTCTGATTGTAAATTTGGGTCAACAAAATATACTTCTTTAATTTCATTATCACCTGATCTTCTTAGTAAAGAATTAAGTAAATCTCTTGTAAATTCATTTTGATTTTTATCTTCTGACAATACCTTTCCAAAAATATGTTTAAAGCACCAATCATTAGTAGGCCTTGCATATCTGTGACGAATTGGTGGTTCATTGCTACTGGTTGAATTTCTATAACTACGACCGCTACGAGTCGTTATAGTACTAGATGGTTGATTATCCATGTAATTTTTGTGTCTGTGTGTACTACAAGATTGTGAAATCATCCACACTATAGACACACACACTATTAAATATTTCTTGATCATAATGGTTTTTTTATAAAAAAATTGTAATAACTTATAATTAAACAATTACTGCCCGGATATGTCTTAATGAGCTATGTAGGCAATAATAGAGAAGGCTACACCAATGATACCTGTAACAGGTGTATCACTATCTCCCATGAAGACAGATCAGAATATATATATTTAGTTACTTTACAAAAGTACAAAAAAATTTAGATTGTTAGGACCAGTATGTCTATTGGAAAAGAAAAATACAGTCTTGAATATCTGCTTACACTGATAAGCCCATATTTTTATCTAAAAGTGTCAAATTAAATCTTAACTAATACAAATTATCCTTTGCATGGGTTAGAAGTAATTTTCTCCATATAAGATAATATATTCTGTATACCAGATCTATCATGAGAGGAAACAAAAAATATAGATGGAATAGGTTTCCACTCCTCTTCTAGGATGTGGATAAGGGCTGTATAATTTTTCTGGGTTAAGGTTTTATATTTTTTATCTGCCTTCGTAAGAATAATAGCAAAAGGAATGCGATTTTCCCCTAGCCAACGCATAAAAGCAAGATCTATTTCTTGGGGAGCAATCTTTGAATCTATTAACAAAAATACAGCAACCATATTTTCCCTATGTAGGAGATATGCTCGTATCATTTTTTCCCACTTTATTTTGGTCGCATAGGCCACTTGTGCCCATCCATACCCTGGAAGATCTACAAAATAAATACGATCATTGACTAAAAAATGGTTTATAAGTTGTGTTTTTCCAGGGGTTTTGGACACTTTAGCTAACTGCTTTCGCTGCAACAATGCATTAATGAGAGAAGATTTCCCTACATTAGAACGACCAATAAAGGCCACTTCTGGCCTAAGATCATTTGGGCATTTTTTATAATGCGCATTACTAGAGATAAAAGCAGCAGAAGAAATCTTCATAATAAGAAATATTGCTTAATATGTTTAATAAAGAATACTGTATACGTAAATAGTATATGAAGATACGGTTTTTAAAATGTAGAAGTCGTTATTTTTATTCTGAAACGAGTACTTCTTTTCACATATATACATTAAATTTGCAATTAAGCTTCTACCAGTCTTTACTTGGCATGTGTTTGTTTTTTGTTTATTAATGTATCGTCATGTCAAATCAACCATCATTTTTTACTTCTGATGAGCGTATATGGGCCAGTGATCACCTTCACATGGCAACAGAATTAGTGCATGCTGGTATTAGTCCAGAACCATGTACAGGTGCTATTCTTACCCCTATTTTTCAGTCTTCAGTATTTGTACAAGATTCTGTGGAGACCTATTTATCAAGTGGTCATTCCTATTCTGGCTCCAGAAATCCTACCGTTGCAGTCTTAGAAAAGAAAATTGCTATTTTAGAAAAAGCGGCAGAGGCCTATTGTTTTGGGTCTGGTATGGCTGCCATTGTCACTACCATGTCGACTTTTTTACATCAAGGTGACCATTGTATCCTCTCCAAGGCCTGCTATGGTACTACACAAGAAGTTGCATATGAGCTTTTAGGTAAACTTGGAGTAACATTTTCTTTTGTAGACTTTAGAAGTCTATTGGAAGTAGAAGCTGCCATACAGCCCAATACTAAATTAATTTTTTCTGAATACCCAACGAATCCTACACTGTACTTAACAGACTTGGCTGCTGTTAGTATGTTAGCCAAAAAATTTGGCATCAAACACGTTTGCGATAGTACCATGGCATCGCCTATTGTTATTTGCCCACTAGAGTTTGGTGTAGATATTATCATTCAATCTACAACTAAGTATTATGATGGACATAATATGACCATTGGTGGAGCAGTGGCCTGTGCATCTATTGAAGATTGCAACCCGATCTTTGCTTATAGGAATAGACATGGAAGTATTATGAGTCCTATGATCGCTTTTTTTACGCTACAATCGACTAAAACCATGCATTTACGCGTTCGAGAGCAGTCCAACAACGCACAAAAAATTGCAACATTCTTAGAAGGACATTCTAAAATACTCGAAGTAGGTTATCCTGGGTTGGCTTCTTTTCCACAAAAAGAACTTGCAGATAGGCAGCATCAACATGGGCTACATGGTGGTATGTTATACTTTGTACTAAAAGGAGGAGCTAAGGCAAGAAAGCAATTTATAAAAAGTCTACATCGTCCATGGAGTTTTGGTGCCAATTTAGGAGCTGTAGAAAGTTTGATTTCTTGTCCTGCTGTTATGTCTAATGGCAATATGAGTAAAGAACAACGTCAAGGTATTGGCATAAGTGAGGGTTTTATACGTGTATCGTGTGGAATTGAAGATCCAAAAGACCTCATTTATGCACTTGATAAAACGCTTGCTGCGTTATAAAACGGAGAATAAATATAAATTAAAACATATGGATGGCATCATAAAAGAAAAATATCAGGCAGTTATTGGATTAGAAGTCCATATTCAGTTACTCACCGATAGCAAAATATTTGCTTCTGATAAAACGGAATATGGTGCGCTCCCTAATACAAATATTAGTCCTATTACATTGGCCTGTCCTGGAACATTACCTAAAGTGAATAAAAAAGCATTCGACTATGCTATAAAGCTTGGACTAGCCTGTGAATCAGATATTACAGAATTGAATTTTTTCTCAAGAAAAAGTTATTTCTATCCCGACTTACCCAAAGGATTTCAAATTACACAAGAGGCAACACCCATCTGCCGTGGTGGTTTTGTAACGATTTACCCTAAAGAGGGTGAGCAAAAGCATATTCCACTTATACGCATGCATTTAGAAGAGGATACAGGAAAATCCCTACATGGTATCATGGAAGATGTCACGTTATTAGATTATAACAGAGCTGGTATCCCATTGATAGAACTAGTGACCACTCCAGAACTTACAACAGGCGAAGAAGCTTATTTATTTTTATCTGAAATCCGTAAACTAGTCCGGTATTTAGAGATATGCGATGGCAATATGGAAGAAGCCTCACTACGTTGTGATGCTAATGTTTCCATCATGGAGAAAGGCTCAATGTTGTTTGGTACTAGAGTTGAAATTAAAAATATGAACTCTATGCGCAATGTCCAGCTTGCTATAGAACATGAAATAGAAAGACAAATTGCACTACTAGAATCAGGAGAACCTATTATATCAGAAACAAGAAGTTTTGAATCTGCTTCTAGCGAAACATTTAGCCTGCGTGCAAAAGAGATGGCTGCCGATTATCGCTATTTTCCAGAACCAGATATCCCACCCGTTCTGGTGACAGAAGCGTGGATAAACGATATAAAGGCAACAATGCCTCCCTTACCGAATGCATTATTAAAGAAATTTATGTCCTTATATGGTCTTTCTAACTATGCAGCTTCTGTACTTACAGAAGGGAAAGCGTTTGCCTTGTTTTTTGATGAAATATGCCAACAGACTGCATACTATACATCTGCTGCTAATTGGCTGCTTGGACCAGTTAAAGGGTATCTTAATGAATTATCGGTAACTTTATCGGAAATACCTCTTACAGTGAACCACATTGTTTTGCTAGCAGAACTAGTAGAAAGTGGTGCTGTTAGCTTTTCCATTGCTGCAACACAGATTTTTCCAATATTATTGCAACAACCAAAAGAACTACCCCTAGCAATTGCAAAAAGGTTAAATCTTATACAAGATAGCAACGAATCTAATTTGAAGACTTTAATTACAGAAGTGCTGGCAGCTTATCCTGATAAAGTCATGGCGTATAAAAATGGGAAATCAGGAATCTTAGGTATGTTTATGGGAGAAATTATGAAAAAAAGCCAAGGAAGGGCAAATGCACAACTTACAAGCAAACTATTACAAGAAGCATTAGAGGACTAAAAGGCTTTATTTACGAAATGAATGAACATATTTGTATGAAAACATGGCTATTGCATAAAAAATAGCAATAATAAGTATGTTAAGTAACACGTAAGCCCATCCTAAATCTAAAAAGGTAAGTTTAAAAGGCCATGCTGCAACCTTGTCTAACAGATAAAATGTTATCAGCAAGACCAAAAATCCATGCTTATAATATGGTATGGGATAAAGCTTTTTGCTGATAAAGTAGCCAAGCAATGTCATAGCAGCCGTTCCAACTATGGAAGCATATGTTCCTCCCCAATGGCCTAATATGGGCATAAGTAGCCATGATGTTGCTAAGACTATGAGACACCCCAGTGCACTTATCCAAGTGCTGTATTGTGGCTTATTACTCAACTTAAATGCGATACTAAAGTTATAATAAACGCCTAAAAGAATATGTACAAATGCTAGATATGGAACGATATCAACCGTATTACGATAATATGCCTTAGGTATAAGGATTTTAGCAATCCAATCTATATTTAAACTAAAAAGCAATAGCGCAACGCAAGATATCAATATAAAAAGATGCATGGTTTGTCCATAAAGTTTTTTAGCATCTTTTTTATCTGAATTAGAGAAGAAAAACGGCTCAGCTGCATATTTAAATGCTTGAATCCCTAATCTTATAAGTAAAGTAAGTTTATAAGAGGTGCCTAAATTGCCTAATATTTCTTCTTTGGTATACGTTTCATAAAAATCAGTTGGTATTAATTGTCGAAAGAGTGTTATAGGTAATATATCGTTAAGTCTAAGGAAGAGTGTAGTAAAAAAAGAAGCCAAAGCATAGCCCAATATGGCTGAGTATACCTTTTTGTTATAGGAAAACCGAAAACTTTTATATTGGGGAAATAAAATAGCCAATGCACTTACATTCGACAATAAGTTGGTTATAAAAATAGCATCTAAGGCATTCATATACACAGTTATACCACAATATTTGAAAAGCAGATGTTTTATAAACCCTATAGAAGAAGGAACATAGAGCAAGATACAAGAGAAAATAATATTAATTATAGCTTGTAAAGATTTAGCAATAGTAAACTTAATGGGTTTTTGCTCTGCACGTAGCACAGCATAAAAGATAGTTATGAAAGTATCTAAAATAAGTATCGCAACTACATAGTAAAAATAACGCACATGGGATATATGATTGGTTATTTTTGCAATTACTGGTATGCATAGGACTAATATTATAGAACAGACCGCAGTTGTAATCAGCAATACAGTTAAAATTGTATTAAAAGTACATTCCTTACCTAATTTATGTAAAAACCTAAAGTAGGCTATATCCATAGAAAATAGGTAAACTATGCTACCAAAAGCAATATAACTCCCATAAAATTCGGTAATGATACCATATTCACCAGGAGTCAGTATGCCTGTTTGTAATAATAAGACTATATAAGAGCAGCCTCTTACTACAATATCACTAATGGTATAAATAATGGTTTCTTTAGCAAGATTCTTAACAGCATTGTGCATTTATAGAAATATCTAAGTTTAAAGATGCATACGTACTCAATATTAAATATAAGATAGTGGTCTAATTATATGATGATACATTGGCCTCAAGCTATTTCGGTCTTTAACCACTGCTAAAATCGTTATTTCTTTTTTTTATTGGTTGTTTTAGTAGTAACCCTAGATTGAAATGAAATTTTTTCATTTTGTTTACCTTTCTTTTTTGTAGCATCTAGTTTTTCTTTAATGCCTTCTTCACTAAGAAACTTCTTTATTAATGTTTGTTGTAAAAAAGTAGCAATGTTAGAAACAAAATAATAAAAACTTAGTCCCGCTGGAAAGGAATTAAGTACAACCATAAATGCAACAGGCATAGCATAGGATAACATTTTCATGGGTCCTTCCGTAGGATTATTCTGATTGCTAGACCAAGAATACAGAATGGTTGAAAGCACCATAAGTAATGTAAACAAGCTTATATGACTTCCATATACTGGGATAGTGAAGGGCAGTTTAATAATACTGTCATAAGTTGATAAGTCATGTGCCCACAAAAAGGATGCTTTGCGTAACGAAATGGCATTGGGAAAAAAATGAAACATGGCTAGCAAAATCGGCATCTGTAGCAAAATCGGCACACAACCACTTAAAGGATTGATACCTAATTCCCTATATAAGGTTATTTGTTCCGATTGCATTTTCTGTAAGTTATTACCATATTTTTCTTTTATTTTATCCAACTCTGGTTTTACCATTTTCATTTTAGCCATAGAAACAAAGGACTTATAAGATAATGGGGCTAGTAGTAATTTGATTATAATGACCAAGAAGAATATAACAAGCCCATAATTAGAAAAACATTTTTCTAAAAAAGAAAAAAGGGGAATAATCAATCCTTGGTTGACCCACTTAACAACTATCCATCCTAATGACATATTTTGTTCAAACCCTTGGGTCACTTTTTGAAGTGTTTTATATTCATTTGGCCCAAAGAAAAAAGCAAATGTACCACATCCTTCTTCTTTATTTTTTTCAGATAATGCAAGGGTAAGGGCAGCTGTTTTAGTAATATTTTCTCTAGCAGAAGTTGGAGTAAGACGCATATCCCCGTTAGAAAAAGCATCTCCAGCAATGATTGCAGAAGAAAAAAAGCGTTGTTTAAGACTTACCCATTTAAGTGGTGTTTCAATTTTCTTGCTCTCAATTTCTGTTGAGTTTTCTTTTAAACTATTAAAAGTCTGACTGGAAGAATAATAGTTGATAGTACTTTTAGACATGTCAGCTTTAATATCAGACTCTACCTGCTTCATATCCATATTCCAAAAAAAAGAGACATTAGATTTTTGCAAAAATGCATCCATGCCTACAGCTTTCCAAGAATGATTTATTTGATAGCTATTTCCTAAAAATTCAAATGATTGCTCAAGATATTGGCTTGGGGTAAGTTCTAAACGAAAAATTATTTTGGTCTGTTCTGTGCCTTGAAGTGTGTAATGCGTAACAGGACCTTCTATATGAAAATGCAATAAATTTGTTTTTATAACTGCATTACCACATGGAAATGAAAATCCCATAGTACTGCTTAACTCATCTAATAGCACCAGTTCCTGATCATGATTATCTTTATATTTTTTTAGCACAACTTTTTTTATCCCCCCTCCTTTTGTACTCAAAAACACCTTAATTAATTCATTTTCAACCACAACAATTTTCTCTTCTCCTTTTAAAGCCATTGCAAACGGAGTAGCAATCAAAGCATCGGTTTCACCAACTGAAGACAAAGGCATAGTAGCTTCTACAATAGGAATAATAGGAGGTTGGTTTTCATTTTTAGGCTTATTAAATATGTAAAAATAACTTAATAAAGTAATTGAAATCAAAGACAATCGAATAAATTTATTTTTATCCATAAGAAAAAAATATTTAAGTAAAAAAATAGTATTAGTAAAACGAGTTCATGAGTAAAATGCTCATTTCCCTTTTTTTGCTTATAATAAAAAAATATTTACTAATATAGTCATTATTAGCAATAATGTTGTTATGAAATGCATTAACAAAATGCCTGATGTAAATATTTAACCTGTATTACAATTTAAATAAAGTACGTAACCTCCCGTATTGGATTCGTACTCTAGATCTAGTATTGGATTTAGATAAATCAGTAGGAGAATTCTATTTTTTGGAAATAAATTAAAAGAAAATCATATCACTTCTAGAAAAGAATTAAGGGATATTACAAAAGCCTTAAATAAAAATGATATAAATGAAGTAAATTCAATCATATTATCATCTAATAGGAAACGTAAGGTACAAACCTACTAAATTTTTTAAGCATAAGGTTAAGAATACAACATAAACATTAGAAATATTTTCTTTCCAGTTGTCTAATCAATGACTGGTTTTCCAATTACATAATCATATGATATTTTATTATGAGTAATGAAAATAAAATTGTGCATCCTCATGACATGTATTTTAAAAGTATTTTTGGTAGAACAGATGTTATGCTAGACTTTTTGGAGCACAATCTACCAGCAGAGGTTTTTAGTAAGGTAGATAAGTCAACTTTACGATTGACTAACAAAAGCTTTGTTAACCCAGTAGGTACGCGTGGAGAAAGTGATTTAGTGTTTCAAGCAACCATGGATAATCAAGATGGATACATATACATGATCGTTGAGCATCAGGCAAAAACAGACAAATACATGCCACTACGTTTCATGGAGTATAACTTAAAACTATTCAGACAGCATTTACATGAAAATAAGGATTCAGATGATTTACCGTTAGTACTGAATATATGTGTATACAATGGTAAAGAGGCTTATACGGGGAAGAGGAGTCTTCTGTCTATGTTTAAAGTACCAGAGTTAGCTAAAGCTTATACATTTGGTGATTTTCAACTTGTCGATTTAACATATACATCTGATAATGAATTAGTTAAACAGCGTAGGGCAGCATTAGGTGAATTGATTCTTAAATATGGCAAGAGCAAGAATTTTAGTATGCTACTAAAATTCAATGAGTCTTTGAAATATTTATTATCACGTATTGATCTATATGATACGCAATATTATGAAAACACATTTTTATATATCTTAGCTATAGATGAAGATGAGGATATCTTAGAAAAATTAAAATCTATCAACCCAGAAACTAAAGAACTAGTTATGACAGCAGCAACAAGATTAATACAACAAGGAAGGCAAGAAGGTGAGCAATTTGGATTAAAGAAAGGAAGACAGGAAGAAAAATACAAAATAGCTAAAGAAATGCTAGCAGAAGGATTTGATATAGTCAAAATTTCTCGCATTACTGGTCTTACAGAACGAAAAATTAAAAACCTGTCTACAGATAAAGTATAAATATTTTGAGGCTTTTGAAAAGATTGTGTTTTTTAAATAAAAGGTGGTGGTACAAATATATGATGGAATAAGTATTTGATCTTGAGTGTATTTTACGTCGTTTAATAAAAAGTGGTTAATTTTTTTAAGCAAACACATTACAGAAAGCTATTCTGAATGCCTCACTAACATAGATGTAGTAAATAATGGCTTTAACAAAGACAAAAAACAGAATTATTTATGCAAAAAAAATCAATACAATATTCATTATCAAAACAAAAATATAAAATCTAGTTTGAGTAATTTAGTATCATATATTTGTACCACCACCGAAATAAAAACTAGTGGTGTATCAAAATTAGTAAATAAATCTATTATGGAAGATACTTATTCTAGTAGTAAAAAAACTAAATACGATAGATATTTATAGTACTTGATTACTAAATCCATGTAGTGGAAAATTTGTTGTTTTTCATTATTTGGAAAGTGTTCTGTTTTTTCATCTTGTATGAACAAGATGAAAAAACAGTCAAGATCTTTATATTTTTGTATCGTAACTAAAATATGTAGTCGGATCTGTCTTCATGGAAGATGATGATACAGTGTGTTACACGTATCCATTGGTATAGTCTTCTTTAAGTTACTGCCTACATAACTCATAAGACATATCGATCAGTAAAAAAAATAAATATCATTCATTATAAACATTATATAAAGTATTATCATAGTCAAAAAAATTTGATGCTACTTACTGCTTCAGTATGCACTATTGTACAATCCTGTAATACACTTAAGTATAAAAACTACATGGATAATTCATCATATAATACTATGACGACTTCTATTAGCAGTGATGAGCCCTCAATCAATATATATGAACGACGCACTCGTCATGATGTGGCAATCAAAATGAATTTACAAGTGACTTATTAAATAGCCTACTGGAACGCTCTGGTGATAATGCAATTAAAGAGGTACACCTTCAAGATCCAATTTTAGATTCAAGAATAGAAGTGGGGCTTCCAGAATTTGTGATTTCTGTTTATTGCATTGATAATAAAGACTTTAGCAGATAAAAAAGGGTATACTAACTTCTTACGCCAACTGCTTACGGAAGGATTATTCAATAGTAAAATTAGCACAAAAGCTAATGCTCTCCAATCGCAGTATCTTTTCCACTTTATACGTGAAAAATACTCAGAACAGCAAAAATTAGAAAATGTACGTATTCTTTTAGCGTATGGTGCAAATCCTAATATACCAAAAGAACTATAGTGGACTGAAAAAATTTGTCCTAAAAAGTTAGTCCAGTATAGCTTACCAAAATCCTCATATTGGAATCATCTATTCTTCTGGTTATTCTCTACGAAATTCCTCCATCCCACATTCCGCACCTTTTTTTAGATTCTTATTAATTAAATTAAGATCAATTGATAACATCAAAACTATTTAATATTACTTCAAAAACAACATTTTGTAGAATATATTGTTTAATGAAACACTCATTTCATAATGAATGATTAGGTTTGCTTCCTCATTATACTAAATAAAAAGTTACCATACAATAGTAAAGCAAAAAATTATTACTAATTAGTAGTTTCTAAAACTTATACTCTGTACAAAGTTTTACTTTGGCTATGAAAGTATATTACTATACAATTATAAAAATTATTAGTAATCAATTATAAAATAATTGTAAGATTTGCATTTTTTGGTGCGGAATGTGGGCTCCATTACTTCATTTGTAGCATTATCTATATCAGCATCATAATCATCGATAAATATATTTTTTATTACTAATCTTGTTTTTTAATTGTAGTACCCCTATCTTCATCCGGAGTATAGGGTACCTGTGGAGTTACCGTAAAGGGAATAGCCTTGTTTCATGAATAATAGTACCTTGTGAGTTGTAGGGAATTCTTGCTTGAGCAACGACTCCTACGGGAAAGGACATTGCTTCATGATCAACTGTAACTCGTACGGGAAAGGAAATTGCCTCCTGAATTGTTTCCTGAGAAGATGTGGAACTTCTTAACTTATTCTCTTCTATAAATTTTTCATTAATCTGTACACGACATTGTGGACATTTTGGACAAGATTTATCTCCTAGATAAATTGAGTCAATTATGCAATTTTTATGAACTTGATGAGTATGATGACATTCTAACATGATTATATTGCCAGAATATTGAAAATAGATATCTTCTAAGCAAATAGAACATGTTTGGGATAATACTTCTATTAGATTAGAATAACTATGTTTCTTTGCTATATCTAAAGGCATATTTCCATCTTTATTCACTTTAAACTTATTAACTCTATTTTTTAACAAAACATTAACTGCATCAGGATCATTCTCAAGAACTGATCCATGTAATAATGTATTGCCATCACTATCTTGGTCATCTAGTTTATATCCCAACTTAGGTAACATATTTACTGTTTCCTCTAATGCCTCCAATTTGCCTGAATCTATAGTAGTATGTACTGTCTTACTAGATGATGTGCCATTATGCATATGCGTTAATCTTCTTGTACAACTGCTGGTCACAACATGTAATAAGATTGTAATAGCATATAAACTACCCCTAACTTTTTTTAATAGAGCATAAAAATTGTATAAAATCATAATAAAAATATATTTAAACCTATTAAAAATACTTACTTATTATCTTTTCAAGCACAAAATTGTTGTAACTCCACAGGTACATTTTTTGAATTTTATAAAAAAAATGATTGTTAAATAGAAATATTTTTATCAATTTTAACATATCGGAAAATATACTACAAAAATTTTTACAACTAATTTTATATTTTATACAAATCAACTATAAAAATAAAATCTGTTGTATGCAGAACACAGGGTGCCTGTGTAGTTACAAATTGTTAAAAACAAAGAATTATCAATCGAATTATATATGACATTAATATATAAAAATATAAAAATTATGTAACTACTCCAAGTACCATATATTCCGTATATCTGGTGAACTTTTAAGGGAATTTTATTCAACTTCAGTAATTTTAGGACTTACGCAACATGTCTATTTATATCCTTCCTTAGTATTTAAATTTTGCCTATCTAATACATTCTATGATAATCATTATAGTTACTAAATGGTATTATTACCATTTCTAAAATTTTTTTAAAAAAATACTGTGAACATAATTTATCTTTTTTTATAAAATCTTCACTAATAAGCTGCCTACAAATTGGACATATCTTATTTCCTGTATTAATACATTTAACGATACAATCCTTATGAAAACGATGATGAACACTACATGGTAATACAACAATAGAATCTTCTGTCTTAAATTGATCAAGACAAATAGAACATTTATCCAAATAAATATCTAATGATACGCTTTCTGGTTTTTTTGCAGATCGATCAAATACATCTAGAGATAGTAGTTCAATAAAATGATTATGGCCATTAGCTTCTGCTAACATTAATGGGGTAATGTAATTTTTATTTAATGCGCTTTTATTTGCGCCTCTAGAAAGTAAAATTTCAATGATTTCTCGATGGCCATTATAAGCTGCAAAATGCAAAAGAGTATTTCCATGATTATCTGGTTTATTTACATCAGGTATATTATCTAATAAATATTCTATGTATGCTTTATTAAATGAAAATGAAGTTGAAGAAACTCTTTGAGTAAGTTGAAAGTATGGATCGAATATAGGAGATTTGATGGTTTCTTTTTTATAATCTTTACAATGTTCGTAGTTTCCTCCTATTATTTGTCCCATCAAAGAAGTATTTGATGCGTTTTTAGTACAATTAGAAATAAATATACTTGACAGAGTCATCAAAAAAATGTGTAAAACCTTTTTGTTTCTTTTTGATAAAATATTATTCATATTCATAAAAAATTAGTAGATCAGTATTTATATGTTATGCTTTATTATACATAATGTAATATATAATTAAAATTAAAAAATGTCAATAATATGTCCAAATATCTATCTTTTTCTATACACATTTTGTAATCAACAGTAGATCTGTTGCGTAAGTCTTAGGAGACTTGAAGCAGATAAAAATCTATTCGAAAATCCTTTTTTTCTATCATAAAACAACAAACAATATACTGTATAGTCCTTTTTTTGATCGTTTTTGCTCAAATCCTAATCAAATCCTAATATATAGAAACCTGAATTTTTGATATGCTTACTTACGCAACAGGTCTATTGATTTTATTTGCATAAATAATTCTGTTTTTTGTCTTTATTAAAGCCATTATTTACTACATCTACGTTAGTGAGGCATTCAGAATAGCTTTCTGTAATGTGTTTGCTTAAAAAAATTAACCACTTTTTATTAAACGACATAAAATACACTCAAGATCAAATACTTATTCCATCATATATTTGTACCACCACCAAAAAGTTACATAAAGTATTGTTTTTATACAAAAAGGTGTATAAATTGTATCGTGATAGAGGCACTAGTTGTTTTGTATTCCTTTTATTATTAATACATTTTATGCTATCACAGCATTTTTTAATATTCTGTATATCATAGGAGTGAAAATAAATTCCTTTGTGTCTCATATCATTTAACACAATTAAGTTATAAAGCTTATAACATATAATACACTATGTGTAGTAAAACTACATTATGTATTGTTAAGTTATAAATCACTGTGTTTATGTGCAAATTCAAAATTTATAAATAAAGAAGATTAAAAGCGGTAAAAAATTTTTAATAGCCTTGATTTATGTGAATCGACTTTATTATTTGACTATATGCTTATGTATTATACATAAACATATAAAAACCGGTATTTAAATACATAATAATAAATTAAAATTTGTACTAATACAGCTGATTTTGTGTTATACTTATTATTAAATGGATGAAATACATGTTCAATTTTTTTATTAAACTATAAACAATCATGAAAAAAAGTTGCTTAATTTTAATGTCATCTGTTGCGATAATTTTTACTAATTGTAGCAGAAATGTAACATCTCAAGGAATAAAAGAGTGGACTAAAGAGGAGATCAGTAGAGATAAAAATAAATTTATAAATGAGTTAACGAATGCAACGACTGATGAAAATCAGATTATCGTTGACTGTTCATCTGGATCTACTAGACAAAATATAGCAAATACAGCTATTGCTAATTATGAAAGTCCTATAAATAGAAGAAACTGGCTTACAAGCGGAAATAGGTTTAATTTTGGTCCTGGAAAACCTAAATGTAATCAATTTGTTTGGGAGGTTACTGCAGCAGTCGGTGCAAATCCAGGTTTGCCTAATCATAGTTCAGACCTTGCTGGAATAAGGAGTTGGCTACATGATTTATATCCAGATCTTATTAGATATGAACAATTTCCCCCATCTGCTAATCAATGGGCAAGTAAAGATCGATCTGTTATAGATGAAGGTTGGTGTCCATTAGAAGCATCTGGAAGAAGTACACGCCCAAATCCAAGTCCAGGAGATGTTGTAGCAAAATACGGAAGCAGAACGGGACATGTTTCAATAGTTACTGGATATCAAGAATCTACTGGAACAGTTTACGAAGGTATTATTGATAAAACAGATTTTGGCTTTAGGGATCAAGAAGAGGTTTTTTGGCGTTGGCAAGAGTAGATGTATTTGTACTCTATCTATTTATGATAAAATGATTGGTAAGAAATTACTATTTCTTGTAAAGAAATTGATTTTTTACTCTATAATATGTTTTACTATCATAAAGTTGCTTATAGTTCTACGTATAGATACTTACTATTGGAGGTATAGGTTACAATCTGTAGGTGCTAATCGTGGAACTATAGTAACCTTTGAAGAAAAGTTAATTGCAATAGCTCACAAAACAGATCCACATAAAAATCCTGAAAATCTTTTTTTATCTAGGGATTTTGTCTGGATTTATAGACATCCATCTTGTTATTTACCGCACGTAATTAGTCTATTAAATAACCCTTCTTGCTCCGAAGCAGAGAAATTAATTGCAATATATGGGATGGAAAAATTAGATCTAGATAACTATCTACTACTCTTACAAGAGGGTATAAAGCTTTATCAAAAAGGCATTATTTCTCAAGAATTACTGAACATACTATTGGGATTTTCTTTGGCAGAATGCCATCCTTTAATCAAGAATTATCAATCTATACATACTGTAGACTTTTTAAATGCTATCAGATCTTTGCGTATTCCATGGAACTTATTCGACTATATACCAGAACATATTACTTCTATCCTAAGTGGAAATGCTTTAAGGAAATGGCAAATTAGAAAAGAGCTACCGGAAATAAAAAAGATAATGCAAGACATTACGGTACCTCCTTTTAGAACCATTACAACAAATCAGTTATCCTTTTCAAGTGGTTATTATCAGTACTCAGGACCTGAAAAATCAGTTGAACTATTAATTGTTGTTAATGGTAAACGAGTAGATTATCCACTGTTGGTGGAACATAACTTAGATCCATTATTTGCAGAAATTTATTTCCATCCTATTGACTATATGCAAGAGGCGATGGATTTAATAGAAGATCCTTCATTTGATAGTATGCTAAAAAAGAAAGTAATTTATGCCATGCGTAGATTGCCTTTAAAGCAACATATTATTTTTGTAAAATTCTGTTGTAATGCTTATATAAGAAATAAGATTCCACAAAGTTTGCTTATGTACATGCTGAATGATTTTTGTAGAGCTTTAAAAGTACCACCCACTATTGTAGAAGCATATAAAAATAAAGAAGTACGACAATTATTGATGGAAATTCAAAAAATAGAGTCGTTACCAAACGAATTTATATCTGCTATACAGGGAGTTATGTCTGGAAGGTCAAAATGGATTTTTCATGCTTCACTAATAAAAGGATGGCCTGCATTTAAAAATAAATTCACAGATTTTACGTATGGCCCTATAGAATACCCAGTTATAGATTTTACAGATGGTAATATTACAATATACCATTCATTATATGGTAAAGATTCTAATTACATGTATTTATATGAAGATGTCTATCCTACTAAAAGATGGTCCCTGCTTTCTTGTTTTATATCATTAAAAAAACAATTTTATTTCTATATAAGAGAAATACACAAAAAACTAATGTTGTAAGGAGTACAAATAGTGATTTAGAAGGCTAACCAATATGCATTCTTATTTATTTTTTCCTATTCCTAATCTATACGCTTGTATGATGCAAACGTATAAATAGGAATAGGTAATTAAAAGGTAACTACCCAGGTACCCTATATTCCATACAAAACGATATTGTTTTTATGAATGATTTATAATGAAATATAAAATTATTGGTAAAAATTTTGGTAGCACATTTGCTTGTATGTTAAAGTTTGTAAAAATATTTATACCTAACAATCAATTGTTTTTAAAATTCGTTTAAGTTGTCTATTTTAGATATTAAAGCAGAGAGCTGTACAGGAAAGAGATTTAATATTGAAATACAGATTACCGATGCCAAAGACTACGATAAGCGTGCATTGTATTACTGGGCTAAATTGTATACAGAGCAATTAGAAATTTCTAGAAGTTATGATATTTTATCTAAAGCCATCGGCATCCATATACTTAACTTTACCAGTATTCCTACATCGGAGAAATACCATAATATATTTCATATTAAGGAAATAGATAATAATATACATTATTTCAAAGACCTAGAATTACACACCATAGAGTTGAAGAAATTCATCAATGATAAAGATTCAACATTATCCGATATCGTATCGAAAGTAAGCAGTGGTTTAGACAGATGGGTTACCTTTTTATCCCGTCATGATTTATTAAACAAAGAGCATTTACCCTCTGCATTAAATAGACCTGTTGCGTAAGTCCGTTATTTAAAATTTTTTATTGGATCTCTTTGGTGTTATAATTCCCTTACCTTTCTTGGTGTTATGCTATTCTTTTTTGGAAAGCTGATCCATTTTTTAAATTTACCAATCCTGCTACAATTTCAAATTTTATATCATATCTTTTTCGTTTGTTTCTATATCTATTTCCAATGATTTTGAATACTTTTATGGATCGTATTTTATGTTCTACTAGCACCCTGTCTCTAGCTAAAATCTGATTATATACCTTTTTTTCTGGAGTTAATGGATTATTTTTACTTGATTTATATGGAATAATGGAATCATTATGAATATTTTCTATGCCCTGGTAACCCGAATCTGCTAATACTAGGCTTTTTTGATCAGGAGGTGGTTCCTGTTTAAATATAGAGAAATCATGTACTTTGCCAGGATGGGTTTTTGATAGATGAACTATGGTGCCAGACTCATTTATACGGATTTCTTTCTTAACCGTATGTTGTTTCTTTTTACCTGAATAATAAGATTCTTGATCTTTTTTAGGACGTTCAATAGGCTGTTCAGTCACATCTATAATGATCGTTTCAACTTCTTCTTTGCTCAGAAAGCGTTTGGAAGAAATCGGTAAAATTTTAGATAGAAGAGGTTCTAGTTGTTGAATAATACGGCATACATTTGATTTATCTAGATCAAATAGATAACCCAAAAATTCTTGGGTAAGATAACTTCTATAGTAAATCAACAGTAGGGAAACCATACTACCTAGATCGTGTTTGTAGTGCCTACCAGGACCTTTATAACGCTTACTAAGATGAGATGCCCAAACTGGGGTTAAGAAAAATAAAATTTTTTGCAATTCAGAAAGCTCTATACCTAATAAACGACGTAAAGAAAATGGATGTTTCGATAATTTTTTATATATTAAGCCCATAGGGGGTAGGTATTTATACGGTTATTAAGTATTACCCCCTATTTTAACATTTTTTTACTCCAAAAACTAATAACAGGGACTTACGCAACAGGTCTAATAATAATAGCTTCTGTTTCTACTGCTGAATAACCAGGATAAAGACCTTGTCTATTGGCTGTATAAAAATGTCTGTTTGTGTTGTCTTTGTTTTCTATATGTCTTCCGTAAAGGCTTACAATGTTATTGTCTCTATCTTTCAAAGGAAAAATAATGCAGTTTTTTAACTGATTATAATAACTTCCATTATTATAGCCAACTTCTAGTTTTGCTAAACCATTTTTCATAATTTTATATAAAAGATTAAAAAGTATTTGATTTTTAATAACCATAATGAACATAGGCGAACGTATCATTCAACTCAGAAAAGAGTGTAATATTTCACAATCTGAGTTAGCTAAGAAAACTGCAATGTCTCGTACGATTATTGGAAATTACGAACGAAACGCAAACACACCTTCTATTGAAGTGCTTGCAAAATTAGCGAAAGTTTTTAATGTAAGTTTAGATTTTTTAATAGGGGAAGGCGAAATCGCTTCTTTCAATAAAGATGTACTTAAACGTATTGAAGGTATTCAAAACTTAGATACTGATACAAAAAACCACTTGTTTTTTATTATAGATACTGTTATTCAGCATTTTAATACAAAAAAAGCATTTCTAAAATAGAAGAATTATTATGAAAACAATAACTATTGATATTGTTAATGATAATGCCTTTAAATTGCTAAAGGAGTTAGAGTCACTCAAAATTATACGTCTTCATAAAGAAAAGAGAAAACATAAAATAAGAGAAGATAAAGGTGACTCCAGAGAAGAAGTCTTAGCTAATATTAAAAGAGGAATTAAAGACGTTAAGCTATTTAAACAAGGTAAATTAAAAACAATTTCTGAAGAAGATTTTATCAAAGGTCTCTGTGAGCTATAAAATTATATTTTCTAATCATTTCAATAATACGATTAAATACCTGATCAAAAAATATCCTTCTCTTAAGAATGATATTTTATCACTGATTTCAAGCCTAAAAATAAATCCTATTCAAGGTATCGCATTAGGTAAAAATATGTATATAATACGTTTATCTATTGGATCTAAAGGAAAAGGGAAATCAGGTGGGGCAAGAGTTTTAACTTTGGTAAAAGTTGAAGAAATGACTGTCTTACTTTTTGCTATCTATGATAAAAGTATCAAGGATACACTTTCCACTAAAGAAATTCAAGAATTAATTAATAATACATAATGCTGATTATCAAAATTATTTTATATTACTTTTTTGTTCTAATTCATCAATCGCCTTCAAGCTTTCTTGAATAATTTCGACGAATTTTTCTTCACCATAATAACAATTAGGACATTGATTCATCAAATAAAAAAAGTCTTGTCGATTCCAAACTTAATACCTTATCCAAGGCAAGACAATGCGCCCTATTATCCATAAATCGGAGCTCGATGTATTACACATCCAAAGTATTAAGTTCGTCTAATTCAACTATCTTAGATAAGATAGATAGCATTTATTGTAACAATCCTGACTATGGTTATCGTTACATATACAGGCAATTAAAAGAAGATGGCTTGCATGTAGGGAGAGATCGTGTCCTTAAATATATGGGTATAATGGGTATCAAAGCTATTTATCCATGTAAGAAAAAAACTACTTCTATTAAGGATAGTAGTCATAAGATACATAGTTATTTACTTGACAAATATTGACTTAAATCAGGTGAAAAAAGGACTGTTCATGTAGAGCATGTCAATGATGTTTGGAGTGGTGATATAACCTATATACGGACTCATGGTGGATTTATGTATCTTGGTGCTATTATAGATTGGCACAGTAAAGCGATATTAAGTTACAAATTGTCTAACTCTCTGGATGCAACATTGGTCACTGATGTATTAAAGGATGCACTTGCTAAATATCCTGCACCTAAGATATTTTAATAGCGATCAAGGTAGTCAGTATACTGGATGTGATCATACGGAGATATTGAAAAACAATAATATTCAAATATCTATGAATGGAAAAGGTAGGAGTATTGATAACATTATTATGGAAAGATTTTTTAGAACCTTAAAATATAATTGTATCCTTATTAAAGATTTTAAACATATTAAGGATCTTAAAAACGGTATTGATGACTATATAAGTAAATATAATTATCAAAGATATCATTCAAGTATTGAATATCAAAANCAATGAATGTATATCTTAGGTATCTAAAAAACGCGGCCTAATAGACTGAAAATAATGGGAAGCAAAATTAACAAAAATTTTGTCTAGTTTTTTCAGTCCACTATAGTTCCAACTAGACATTCAAATTCATCTATAAATGAAGCGGTAGATTTCTTATTACAAAATGATATAAGTCCTGATTTTATTTTGAAATCAGTAATAAAAGATCGAGTTTCTTTTAAACATTCTGTAAAATCTGGAAGAGGAGTCGTAGAGCTTTTTCCTCAAGATGAAAAAGCTACTAAAGAAATGTTTATGTGTTGTGATGAGATTATAGATATTATCTATAAAAACTATATATAGTATATATAATTAATATTATATTTATATATAATAAGTATTTAAATTTTAAATAAAATGCTAAAAAATAAACAGATACCGAATCCTAATAAAATTTCTAAAGATGAACATGAGTTTGTAGAAAATGTATCACAATCTATATCAGGGGTTTTGCACGAAATTTCAGTAATGATTATTTAGCATATTCATGATAAGATTTTTGTATTTTACAAATCTTATCATGAATATATTACAATTAATCAATGAGATTCCTGATCCTCGAATGGAAGGGAAGGTAGTCTATAAATTTAGCACGATTGTATTTGTGGTATTGTGCGGAATACTATCTGGTTGTGAGAGCTGGTCTGACATAGAAGATTACTGTGAGTCTAAGAGAGAATGGCTTGGACAATATGTAGATTTAAAAAACGGAGTGCCGTCAGAATGGACATTTAGGAGAGTTTTTACATTACTAGACCCCGATCATATAGAATCTTTGTTAAGAGCTAATGCAAAGCAAATAGTAAAAGACAAAAGCCCGAGCGATCAAATTGCAATTGACGGTAAAGCTATACGCGGCAGTAAAAAGCAAGATCTAAAATGTCTTTATTCAATTAGTGCTTGGTGTCATGAGAACGGCTTGGTTTTAGGAGAGATACAAGCCGATAGCAAATCTAACGAGATAACGGCAATTCCGTTATTATTAGAATCGCTTGATTTAAAGACAAATACGGTGACTATTGATGCGGCAGGATGCCAAAAATCTATAGCCGAGATAATAGTGAAGAAGAAAGGCGATTATGTTTTAGGTCTAAAGCGTAACCATCCAAAACTATATAAAGCGGTTGAAGAATATATTAAGAAAGTTGGAGAAAGTAACGAAAATCTACTATTTGATGCTTTCGACGATAGTCACGGTAGAAGAGTTCGTCGTCGAGCTTTTGGCTATGATGTAAGTAAACTACCGGAACAGGGGTTTTGCACGAAATTTCAGTAATGATTATTTAGCATAGCAATGATAAGATTTTTGTATTTTAAAAATCTTATCATGAATATGAAATTCCGCACTAAAAAAACATAATTTTTAATTATTTTTATAACTGATTAAGAATTAATTATGTAAAAATATCAGAAACAGATCTTCCTAGTCAAAGTAAAACTTTGTACAGAATATAGGTTTTTAGATCGATTAATTAGTAATAAATACTTCTTTTTCTATTGTATAGTAACTTTTTATTTAGCATAATAATGCATGACTTTAATCATTCTTTAAGAAATAAGAGACTAATTAATCATGTTCTTCCATAAAATGCTGTTTTTGAAATAAAAATAAATAGTCTTGATGCTAGCAATTGACATTGATGCAATCAGTACGAAAAATAAAAAATCTAAAAATTTTGTGCGAAATGTCGGATGAATATGCTAAATAATCATTACTGAAATTTCGTGCAAAACCCCTGCCCAGAAACTAAAGAATTGGTGATGACAGCAGCAACAAGATTAATACAACAAGGTGAGCAACTTGGATTAAAGAAAGGAAGACAGGAAGGAAGACAGGAAGGGGAACGTATTAAAGCAACTAAAATAGCTCAAGAAATGTTGTCAGAAGGATTTGATATGGTAAAAATTTCTCGTATTACTGGTCTTTCAGAACGAGAAATCAAAAACCTGTCTACAGATAAAGTATAAATATTTTTGCTTTCTCCAGTCATAAAGATTGGATTGAGCAATTTTATGTCTTGATCGATTTTTTATTCTTAAAACGGTCGTTTGGGGAATAAATAAAGGGGATTTTGAAAAATTTTGTATAAGGTTTGTTATCCTCGTTGTCTGTTAACTCTATTACGATTTTTTTTACGGTTACCTATATGATCTAAAAAAGCATCTCTATCAGGTATTTCATTTCCTTTTGAATCATAATATTTACACTCATAATCATTAAGATTACGATCTTCACTGTCAAAATTTATTCCTATAACAACAATATCCTTGTTCTGACGAATATACTGTTGGATATACTTAGTATTTTCTGTCTGTTTTAATGCAGTATTAGCATCTTGACCATGTTTTAATTCAAATATGTACGTGAGACTTGGTATAGAATTAATAACAATATCTATTCTTCCTAGATTAGAACATTTTTCACTTTCTGGATTCAGTTTAGCTCCTCTTAAAAAAGCATGAAGCACTGAATGGTAAAAAGCTTCATTTTTATTTTGTTCTTGCAAAAATAAGAAATAAGGGATACTTGAAAAAGAAGATTCAAGGGTAGAAATAAAACCATCTATGTCCACATTTATTAGGGAATTTCTTACGTTATCCTCGCTATCTCTACCTTTGGATTTTAAGGATTCTTCAATTTCTTCTGATAACGAATTATAGAAAGATTCTTTTACTTCATCATTAGGGAATGTTACTAATAAAGGCTTTGTATCTGATGCAAGTTCTCCTTTCTTTAATGGTGGTTCATACTTATCAATAGTTAGATAGCCTGATTGGAACATTTTACCAACCATATTTAACTCATTTTCTTTAGGACTGGTTAATTTATACTCTGTAGTAATAATATTTTGACTAAAATCTATGTTAAAATAGGAGTCATCAACTCTTTTAGTTAAAAAAGTAGGCGTTCCTGTATTATACCAATAGTTATTTAGTATACCATGTTTTAAAAATTTTAGTGTAGACCAAGGGTTATATACTGAAATAGTATTTTTATGTGTAGCAAACTTATATCCATTATATTTGGAACGCATATGTGATATAATTGTATTTGTATCCAATTCTTGTTCCTCGGCTAGCTCTTTTATACGTTTATAATAGGCAGAACCCTCCTGTAATAAATCTTCTTTTTCTCTATAACCAGCTATAGTTGCATAATCTTGATCTAAAGTAATGTCGTCTAAATTATTAGGACCAGAGTTGCATTCTTTAAAACAGTAAGCACTAACACCTGTGACAAATTCTAGCTTAATCTTATTGTCAATAGAAAGGCTTTTAATAACTCCTAAAAAATCTCGTACAATTAAACGATTACTTTCTTTTATGACGGGATCTGATTGGTTAATAAATGGAGCATCGTATTCGTCTACTAAGACGACTATTTTAGGTTCGTAACTTTCATCCGTCTTTTTAAGTTCTATGAATTTTGAATATAGTTTGTTAATTAAGTTTATTGTATAATCTTTAATAGGATTTTTTTCTGTAGGAATATCAATTTTTACATCGTATTCACAAGCAATATCATATAACCTATTTATAAGAGTATGTTTAAGTAATTCTGAGTCATCATTATCTACTTTTGAAAAGTCCACCCTAATCACAGGATATTTCTTCCAATCATAACCAGAATTATAGATATAGCAATCTTGAAATAGCTCTTTATTTCCTTTAGCTATTTCTTCTAATGTGCTAACAAATAAGGATTTTCCAAATCTACGGGGACGGGAAAGAAAGATGAATTTATTAACACCAGACATTAATGTATAAGCATGATTCGTCTTATCTACATAATACTGCGTAGATAACATTTCTTCTATAGAAACAACACCAATAGGGATATTATCATATCCATATTTCTGTCTTTTACTATCAGACCCTATTTCTACCTCTTCTAATGGTCTTTTATTTTCTAAGTCTTTTGGATCTTGATGCATACCATACTTATTTGTTTTACATGAAAATAAAGATAGTATAAGACACAGTAATACTGCATAAAACCTTGTGTTTTTTTGGGAAACCATTTTTTTAAATCATTTTTTTAGTGCTCGATATGTCTTAATGAGCTATGTGGGCAGTAATAGATAAGACTACATCAATGATACCTGTAACAGGTGTATCACTATCTCCCATAAAGACAGATCAGACTATATGTTTTTAATTTATGTTCTTGTTTAAATATTATTTTTTAGTTCTCGATACGTCTTAATGAGCTATGTAGGCAGTAATAAAGAAGACTACATCAATGATACCTGTAACAGGTGTATCACTATCTCCCATGAAGACAGATCAGGCTATATTTTTTTAGTTACGATGTAAAAATACGAAAATGTTTTAATACTATTGGTTACATCTTCACAAAGGTACGTAACGTATCCACATGATTTAGATTTGTACATGCTCTCCTCGTAGTTGTTTTATACGGTCTGAAGTGAAATAACGATAGAAAGCCGTTCTGCCAACATTGAGCTGGTCAATGACATCTCCAATGAAAGGATAGTTTTGCGTATCCTTGAGCATTGATTCCGCTTTTTTAATGCTTTGCTCATCCATACATTTTGGTCTTCCCCCTCTACGTCCTCGTTTGTTAGCAGCTACTAGACCGGCTCTTGTATTTTCAACGATTAATTCCCGTTGAAATTCATCAAATGAAGCTGTTATATGGAAGAACAATCGCCCTTCTGGGGTGGCTGTATCTATATTTTGGGTGAGTACTTTAAGAGCAATATTCCGTTCATTAATATCACTGACTGTTTTGATTACTTGAGTAAGGGATCGTGCTAATCTAGAGAGTTTCCAGACAACAAGCGTATCTCCTGAACGTAAATATTCAAGGGCAGCTTTTAATTGTGGTCTATCTTTATGAGAGCCTGAAGCACTTTCCGTAAAAATTTTTTCACACCCGGCCATACGCAAAGCATCCATTTGCAGTGCAATGTTCTGGTCCATGGTTGAAACACGAGCATATCCAATGAGCATAAAAATTTGTTTTTAAATAGGTTTTTGGTAAAAGTAAAAGAATATTATTTTCCGAACAAGGAAAAGGGACAAGATTTGGCTGCCTTATTTGAGGTTTTGGAAGACACTCTTCCTTGTTCCTAAAACGCTCGTTTTAAGAATTAAGGTTCCTGGAGAGTTACAAACATTTTATACAATCTTTTCAAAATCCTCGTGATAAAATCACGTAATGTTTGTTCAGATGTAACCAATAGTATTAAAACGTTTTTGTATATTCATAGAGTAACTAAAAATATATAGCCCTGACTGTCTTCATGAGAAATAGTGGTACGTTTGTTACAAATATTATTAATGTAGTCTTCTCTATTACTGCCTACATAGCTCATTAAGACATATCGAGCGGAAAAAACAAATGATTTAAAAATGGTTTCCAAAAAAAACACAAGGTTTTATGCAGTATTACTGTTTCTTATACTATCTTTATTTTCATGTAAAACAAATAAGCATAGTATGGGGCAAATATATTCAGGCCATCAAAAATCAGATGAAGATATGCAAATAGATCATGATAATAAAAGGCAGAAATTAGGTTATGACAATATCCCTATTGGTGTTGTTTCTATAGAAGAAATGTTATCTACACAGTATTATGTAGATAAGACTGATCATGCTTATACATTAATGTCTGGTGTTAATAAATTCATCTTTCTCTCCCGTCCCCGTAGATTTGGAAAATCCTTATTTGTTAGCACATTAGAAGAAATAGCTAAAGGAAATAAAGAGCTATTTCAAGATTGCCATATCTATAATAAAACTAACTATGATTGGAAGAAATATCCTGTCATTAGGTTGAGTTTTTCAAGATTAGTTAATGAAACACCTGAAAATCTAAAACAATCAATTCATAAATCTTTACAAAGAATAGCTATAAAATATGGCGTAGAAGAAAAAATACTTGCTTTTAGGGAATCATTAACAACTATTTCTTCTAAAAAAGAAGATGATACTTTTCAAGAATATTGTATAGACTTAGTTGATAACTTAATAACCTTAGAAGGTTACGAACCTAAAGTAGTCGTCCTGGTAGACGAATATGATGCTCCTTTTATTAATCAATCAGATCCAATTATAAAAGAAAAAAATCGTGAAGTAGTTCGAAATTTTTTGACAGTTATAAAGGATCTTTCTCTTGACAATAAAATTAAATTAGAATTTGTCACAGGTGTTAGTGCTTACTGTTTTAAAGAATGTAAATCTGGACCGAATAATCTAAATGATATTACTTTAGATAAAAACTATGAAACTATAGCTGGTTATAAAGAAGAAGATTTATTACAGAAAGGTTCTGTTTACAGTAAAAAAATAGATGAGTTAGCAGAAGAAAGAAATGTAAGTAGAGATATACTAATTGGTGAAATGCGTGATATGTATAATGGTTATAAATTTCATCCTGGAGAAAAGACGATATCTGTATATAATCCATTGTCAACATTAATGTTTTTAAGTCGTAATGAATTAGATAACTATTGGATTAATACAGGAACGCCTACATTTTTAGTGAATAAAATGAATAAGTTAAATGCTGATATAAACTTTTCTACTCAGCCTATTGAAGTTGTAAAATCTAAATTAATAGAACACAATGAGGATAGTTTAACTATAGAAGGCGCTATGTTTCAAGCAGGCTATCTAACTATCAAGGGATATAAAAATAAAATAGAACAAGGAAGATTTATTAGACCTAATGAGCCAATATTACTAGAATTTCCTAATGATGAAGTTGAAGATTCTTTTTATGATTTTTTAGTACCAGAATTTAAGAAAAAATCGAAATTAGAAGGTGAAAAAATTAAAGATAAAATAATTACAAAACTGAAAGATATAGATCTAGAAGGTTTTGTTAAAGTTATTAGATCATGCATGTCAAGTATACCCTCTAATTTATCTAATCCAAAGCATAATAGAAATGAAGCCTACTACCATACAGCTTTACACTGTTTATTGGAAGGAGCGGAACTAAATCCACTTAGTGAACATGCTACTAGTGAAGGTAGGATAGATATTGTTATTGACTCATTAAGTGATGTTACCTATATATTTGAATTAAAACATGACCAAAATTCTAATACTGCTTTAGGTCAGATAGAAGGTAATAATTATAGGGAAAAGTTTCTTTATAAAGACAAAAATATAGTCCTTATAGGACTTAATTTCTCTAGTAAAATTCGTAATGTTGAACAAAAATTTGATTTTACCATCTACGATGAAGATGGCAATCAAACTACTAAAGATGCTATTCTTGGTAGCCGTAAGCATATACGTGATAGGGAAGTTAACAGACAACGAGGATAACAAATATTTTACACAATCTATTCAAAATCCTCTTGTTAATCAATATTTTTACTTGTAATATCTCTTTTTTCAAAAAATAAATCTGCTTTTTCTGACAATCCTGGAATAATAATATTCACATACACATTATGGCAACGTGAACATTCTATCATTTCATTGTCTGTTTCAATTTCCCATGCATTTTCACAGTTCCAACACATTACTAGTCTTTCATCTAGTTGTTCTATTTTGTATTTATTTTCTGGATCATGAACTTGAGGCAATAAATTAGGATTAAAAAACTCATAATCCATAAGCTTTTTATAGTGATTAAAAATTCCTTGATAATCAGTATTACGTGCTTTTTCTTCATATTCAGGTGGTGTATAATCCCCACTATCAAATAGCTGTCTCCAAAAATATTGGTCTTCTGCCCACTCTTTAAATGTAAAAATTGGGACAAGTTCTTTTATACCGTAGTTTGTATTATAATTACCAAAGCAAAAATATCTTGAGAGTCTATTGTCAATGATTTCGAAATTTTCTAAATCATGTGGGTATGGACAATAATCACTGATATTTTCACAAATATAAATCCCAATTCCTTTAAAGTAAACCCATGCATATACCACATAATATCTATTTTCTGATATGAAACGTTCTTCATCTTCTTTAATGCACTTTACTAACATTTAATATCCTATATCTTTAAATTTAACATCAAAAATTTCACCAGTCGTACTATCTTTAAAGTAGTGAATTTGAACACGATCAATTACTTCTCCTGTTTTAGGATCTGTAAACTCTCTTAAATATTTATATTTTTCAACATTAAGATCTTTTAGTCTAGGATCTGTTAAAAGATGTATTTTTCTAGTAACTTCTGCAGGGTTTTTAGTAAGAATTTTTTTTATTGTTACTCCATTTCCACCACCTCCTGACATTGCTTCCTTTAATGCTAATTGTTGATTTAATGTTCTAGGTTCTATATAATGACCATCTTTACCTGGAATACTTGGTCTATCCCCTTTAGCCATTTTACTAAACCCTTCTGGAATTTTACCATTCCCAGTCTCTAACCCGCTTGAACTAGAAGATCCAATTTTTTCTTCCGCATCACCGATTACTTTTCCATTTTTATTCCCATGATTTTGTAGAGCATTAACCAACTTCTTTGAAACCTTGTTCGTTACCTTTCCCGTTACAAAATTTGCAGCTAAACGTCCAGCACCTTCTATGAGCGTTGTACTAGCTTTTGCCAAGAATAGCGCTTATTCATTTGTTAGGTCGGAATCAATAGTTTTTAAATAGTTCCCTATTTTTTGATGTACTTCTTCTGTACGAAGACCTGTTTCCTGAATAACTTTTTCATAGATATCATTAACCAATGTGTAGGCAACAGCAGTAGTAGCTACAATAGCAGCAAATATTGCAGGACTTTGCCAAGCTAGTGTGAATAGAGCAGGAGCTGTTTTAAGTAGAACAGCAACATTAGCAACATCAATGCCCTTATCAATAAGGTTTTTGATATCTGGGTTTCTGTCTAGCCAAGCATCTGCAGCCATACCTGCTTTTGCCATAGCAGATAATGCCGCCCCCCCATCTATGACCCTATCTGGCGCTATTTCTGCTAGCCGATCACGCATTTGGAAAGCATCATTCGCCTCTTCTGGATTATTACGAAGCGTATCGATCATCTTTTTCTTTAGATCATCTGCACTGTGGATACCATGACTTTCACGCTCATCAGGTGACATTTGTACCATAAGAGAGTCTAACGCACAATTATTCTTCCCTGATGGAATAACCTTATCAGCCAGACTTTTATCTAGAGGAGTAAAGTGGCCTGGATTATCCGATGTAGGAAGTATATGTTTTACCAAAAAAGGCTCACCAGGAAGATCATCCCCTACTACATATTTTAGTTTACCATTTTCATCATACACATAAACAGGGCGGCCAGTTTCTCCAGAAGCCAAGGCTAACTCTGTAGTATCACGGAGGTTACCATCTTGTTCTAGCTTTTCTAGCCCTTTTTTAGCATGTTCATTAAGTTCTACAGGTGTTTTTTCTTTAGGAGCTTTTTTGTTGTTTTTACCTTTGGCTTTATCTCTCTCCTCTTTGCGTTTTGCCTTTGCTTCTTGTTTGGCTTTTTTAGCATTTGCATTGGCTAAGGTGTTGGCCCTATCTCTCGTATTGCGATCTGTTTGTACCTTGACCCTTAACTCTTTGACAGCTGCCTCTTGTGTTGCAAACATCTTACTCGTCAAAGCATTCACCCCATAACTCATCCCTGGGTTAATCAGATTGTTTTTAATCGAGTTAGTCAGTTTACTGGCAATTTGGCCTTTAAACGAATCAGCCAACCCTTGAGGGGTAGAAGGGCCTAAGTTATTATAATAGCTTTGTAATTGTGTTTTTTCTGTATTCGGTTTAGAGCTATAGGAGGTATTTTCTGATAAAGTATGTACCGTAATATCGCCTTCCTCAAGTCCTACGGACTTGATGGAAAAATCACTTTTTGTGGCATTGCTATACACCACAAAAAACATAAAAATAATAAAGTTTAGACACCTTTTCATGTTGTTAATCTACGATTTATAATCGGATTATCTGATATTTTTATTTGATTTTTATAGGATAGATTTTTCAAGTGAAGAAAAAAATTGATAACAGATCCGTTCGTATTCAAGTGAAAGAAAAAATAAATAGCAAATTAATTTGGTTTCAAATGAAGAGAAAAAAGCAACTATATTACTGTATATCAAATTAAAACTATTGTAATGGATGGAACTGCAAAATATATTTCCGTAAATCCTCACTGTCTTTCTGTTTGTATGATTCAACACTATTGACAGATTTAAATCCTGCATAGTATTGTGTTTTACGTAAACCGTATTGTTTAATCCAAAGTGTGATTCTAGATTGTCTAAATTGTTTTAAACAACTGATATTCATTTGTAAATTACATCCATGATGACGCATTTGTTTGTTCAGGATCCGAAGTTGATGATAAAACTTGTTCTCGTTAGCTGCCTGAGGACTAATAAGTTTTTCGGTGCTTTTATCTCTATGGTTTTCTATATAATAATGCAATTGTAATATCTGATGAGATACTAAGTCTAATGTACGGGCTACTTTCCTTTTTTGACTAGCTGGAACATATAGTTTCCCAGTTTGTAAGTTTAGGTGTTGGATTTCTAAACGTGCCATATCACTGGTATCTAATGCTTGATAAATACTAAAACTCAATAATATTTTATTGCTATGTCTAAAAAGACTTTGCTGATCTTCTGGAAGATAACTGTGATAAATATGATCAAGTTCTTCTTCAGTAAATAATATTTGTTGTTTTCTTTCAATGCCTTTTATACGTACTTGATAGGCAATATCTGGAATATCTGCGCTGCGATAATAATAACTTATGGACTTTAAGTGTTCATTGGTTACTTGTTTGCTTTTGCTTTTTTGTAGGTATGTAATGTAGTTGATTAAATCTTTATAGGTTGCTTCTTTTATATGGATATTATTGACTGTAAGCCAGTTTATATAATGGTTAGCACAATGTACTATTCTTTTTATTGTCTTTCTTGCAAATCTTTTTTCCGTTAAGTAAGATGTAAGATCGTTGTGCATGATGGTGAGATATTTTTGTTAGTAATGCTAATTTCAAATGAAGAAAAAACTATAATTAAGATAATTGATTTTATTCAGGTGTTTTCAAGTGAAGAATAAATATATATATTGCTTTATATCAAAGTAAAAATATTTTTTATGTGTTTAGTTCTTCTGCAATTCGTGTATAAATTTGTGTACTTTCTAATGTGATGTGCCCTAAAAATTTACTAATTTGTTCTAATGGCATACCTTGATGTAAAAAATGAGTGGCTATAGAATGACGCAAACTGTGTAGACTGATTTCTTGTTTTATTTTTGCTTTCTCTAATAAATGTTTTAATCTATTATTCAAGAAACTATTATTTAATGAATGTCCACCTGGTCTCAGCAAAAATAGTATGGTGTTATGGTTATAAATAAAATTAGGTCTGCTATAGGTCTCGTAATCTTGTAAATCTTTAGTAATGCGATCATTCATAGGAATAAACCTGTCTCTATAGTTTTTACTAGGTGCTACATATAAAAGTTGTTTTTTATAATCAATATGATTTGTTTTTAATCGTATTCCTTCACAACATCTTAACCCACAACCGTAATAGAGTCCTAAAATAGCTCTGTCTCTTAGACCGTTAAGACTGTCATCAGTAGATTCGTATAGTTGATTTATTTCTTCTTGAGTAAGAATCTTTCTTTGGCTTGCTATGTTGGATTCAACACGGATATTACCTGTAAATATTTTTTGTTCTCCAGTAAGTTCCAGGTATTTGCTTAATAAGCAAACAATATTGATATGGCTCTGAATGTAAGAAGAACCAAGTCCACCTACTTTTCGTAAGTTTTTTTTTTGATGTAAAAATTGATTGTAGGAAGCTAAATGATTGGGAGTAATATCAGATAAGTCTTTGATATGATGTTTTTCTAACCAACAAAAAAACGTTGTCAACTTTCTTTTATAGCCTTTGATGGTTTCCATAGCATATCCTAAACATTGTAACCATTTTATAAAGGAGAATTGATGGCTTTGAAAGGGGGTGGCAGGGGGTAAAAATTTTCGTCCGCTTACTTCCATTTTATTTTTAGTTCGCAACTATAGTATTTTATATCATTTTCAGTAGTTTAAGTTGCGAATTAGCTCAATTCGCAACCGTTCGCAACATTCGCAACATTCGCAACTGAAATAAAAGTATTCATTATCAATGTATTAAAACGGTTGAGTTGCGAACGGATTTTTAACTGCTGTAATTTCTTTTAATTTAGATAGGGCTTCGTCTAATGCTGTTTGTACTTGGTTTTGTAATCTGGTATATTCTTCTCTATCAGTTATTTCGTACTCAAATCCTGTGGTATATTTATTGCCTCCTACTATTTTGATATAGCCATATTTAGTTAGCTGTGCCAAATAGTGACGTAGGTTGTCGGGATGGATTCTTAGCCAATTTCTGATATCACTTCTAAAGAAACTGGCCTTATTTTCTTTTAATAGCAAGTTTTTGAGCGTTTCTAAAAAATCTCGACAGGATTTAGTAAGTTCATCGCTTTTAGCTAGCAAAACTTCTTTTAAAAGTTTATTGGCTAATTCTATATCTTCTAAAGTGGTTTCTATATAAGGAGTACTGGTAGATGTTCTCTTTATTTCTCTTTGGTATTGATGTACAAAGGTTATCGCTTCTATAAATTGTAAGTAATGGGCATTGGTACGAAGGGGTTTGAATACACTTGAAGGAATAATTAACTGATCTGCAAAGGGATTAACCACAGTTATAGGACGTAATATGAGTTGTATGTCTTGTAAAAATTCTCTGGTAGCTTCTTCTTCAGCTTTGTTTATTTTTCCAGCACTCAGAAGTCTTTGATACTGCATAATATTTTGTTGCTGTTTATCCGTATTATCAAGATAAATTAGCAGACAACGGTTGGCGTTATCTTCATACATACGCTCTTTAGTTGTAGTTCCATATAGGCAGATAGGGCCTTCTACTTCTAATAAAATGGTTTTCATATTTCCTTTGCTATCTTTCATGGGAACGATTTTACTTACATAGCCTTTGCTTTGTAACTCACGTAATACAAAGAGCATACTGTTTGCTCCGTCCATATCCTCAATAAGGATGAGTTTATTTTTAAGATCTGTTTTCCCAACATAGTAAAGTGCATTTTCTGTTGAGGCTGTGAAGCTTATTTTATGTTGCTTTGGTATGAGTTCACTCATACGTTCTTGCAAATAAGTTTTTCCTGTTCCTGATGCACCTAAACATATAATGTGTAAGGGGTTATCGGTAAGCCTCGAGGTAAATACGGTCCACATAATTAGTCTGTTGACTATTTCTCCTATTACACCTGTTTTACTGATAAGTTCGTTTAGTTTTTTGTAGAGGCTTGGTGTTTGGAGGAAGGCAATGAGTTCTTCTTTTCTAGCCGAAGTTAATATTTTTGGTTTTTCTACTTTAGGTTGTTGAGCTTCTATACGAGCATGACGATAATCTTCTAGCAGGGTAATAAGTGCTGCTATGGCATAGTTTAGGTGTTTGGTTCCTATTTCTAATTTCTCTGATACTGTTTTAATAAAGCGTTGTATTTGTTCTTCGCTATATAGGTCTAAGTTGCTTTGTCGAATGGCATGTAGTGGGTTAGAGCTTTGTGCTATTTGTATTTTTAATGTGATTCTTAATTTGTCTAGTGGGTATAAGGCGATTCCTCCAATAATAGAAAATAGTAGGTTCTCATATGAAAAGCTGATGTAATCAGGATTTGTGGTGTTTAATTTTCCTGTTGTAGGGATCATTGTTTCATTCACATTTTCTGCTACTTGTATGTTTTTTTCAGTTGAGGCTTCAAATGAAGAAAAAAGAACTGAAGAATCGCTTTCTTCTGATGAAGAAAAAAGGGTAGTACAATCTTTTTTTTTAGCTGAGTTTTCAAGTGAAGAAAAAACAGTAGAGGGGTGAGGTGATTCAAGTGAAGAAAAAATCTGGATACGTTCTTGGATAAGGTGTTCTAAGATTTCTGGATAATGGCTAATAATAAGGCTGTTTACATCTTCATTTTCTGGTGTTATGACGTTGGATATCTTTACTTTTGGCAGTAATTCATGTAGCATAAGACTGTGTTTCTGTGTCCATGCTCTGCCTGCTGCATCGCCATTTAAAAAGAAGATAATTTCTTGAAGGTTTTCTAAAGAGGCTAATGCCGTTTTATGTTCTTCATTGAAAACATTGGTTCCATATAGAGATAATACTTTATGGTTGGTATAAAGCTGTATAGTAGCTGCATCTATTATACTTTCTGTGATGATAATGATTTTCGTATCAGCTTTTGGATAACCTGGATAAAGGCCTTGTCTATTAGATGTATAAAAATGTCTGTCATCTTTTCCTTTGTTTTCTATATGTCTTCCGTAAAGGCTTATAATGTTATTACCTCTGTCTTTTAAAGGAAAAATAATACAATTTTTTAATTGATTATAATAGGTTCCTGTATTATAGCCTACTTCTAATTTAGCACTGTATATGCGTCTATTTTCTGCATAAGATCTAGCTTTACTACTGCTGAAAAGGCTTTGTTTAAGCCTAGAAAATACTTCTGATAGGTCCGCTTGTTGCGTAATGGATTTAGATACATGTGGTTCTATGCTTATGCAAATAAGACTTTTTGCTTTCATTATGGCTTCGTATTTGGTAATCTTTTCTTTCTCTTGGATAAACTGGATGGTATCCATGGGTTGTACATTTTTATTACAATTACCACTGAAACAGAATACTTTATTGGTGTCTGGATAGACCTGCATGCTTGGGGTTTTGTCATTGTGAAAGGGACAACGTATCATTTTATTACGGTTTATTTGGATCCCATAATGGGATAAAACGGTCTGTATAGACAGTTTTTGTAGAATCTCTTTTATCTCCATAAAATTTACTTGTTCTTTTTTGATACTTATCAAAGATAAAAATAATGTGTCAAATAGGCAATATCTTACTTGTCAAAAACTATTAATATTGCTTGATATATTCCTAAATGATAACTTTAATCTAAAATAAAAGTACATTATGAAACATATTGGAAAAACTATAAAAGGAATAAGAAAGAAAAAAGGCTTAACGCAACAGCAAATTGCTGAATTAGTACATATGCACCGTTCTAATTATTCTAAGGTCGAAAACGGTGAGCGAGAACTCTCTATTGAAGCAATTGATAAAATTGCTAAATATTTTGGAATGACAATTGATCAGCTAGTACATTTTGGAGGTAATGTACCAGATGATATTGTAGTTGAAGATAAAACATTAATGGAACAAGTAAAACTTATCAATGAACTGGAAGAAGAAGAAAAGTCTATGATCTTTAAAATGATCGATACATTTCTAACAAAGAAAAAATTTAAAGATTTTTTTAAGAAAAATATTGCATCTCTATAG
>NZ_QWJI01000006.1 GCF_004354815.1 Cardinium endosymbiont of Culicoides punctatus | reverse complement strand
TCGCAGATACTAAACCTAAATGATCTAGAACTTTACTGCTTGCTTCCATATCAATACAAAATAAATTAATAATCAATATAAAATTACATAATTATTTAATTAAAAAAACTTTTTTTTAGTGCGGAATGTCGGATATAAAATTCTCAGTAACTATTAATCAGTTGACTATATAAAAATGGCACCCATGTATTTATAAATAATAGTCTTATTGATTTTGAATTTTTTTCGCATAGAAAATATTTTTTCAAATAAAATTATTTATTTATAATTGTCCATGTCAACAACGATATATGTGGGTTCTAGTTCTTTGTTCTAATCCCACCTTATTTTGACATTTAGTGTAGTCGTATCACCTTAGATGGTTTAACAATTAAATAGTTACTTGTAGAATTAGGTGGTGGTACAAATATATGATACTAAATTACTCAAACTAGATTTTATATTTTTGTTTTGATAATGAATATTGTATTGATTTTTTTGCATAAATAATTCTATTTTTTGTCTTTGTTAAAGCCATTATTTACTATATCTATGTTAGTGAGGCATTCAGAATAGCTTTCTGTAATGTGTTTGCTTAAAAAAAATTAACCACTTCTTATTAAACGATATAAAATACACTCAAGATCAAATACTTATTCCATCATATATTTGTACCACCACCTAGAATTATAATAGGTCCAGATATTTTACCTAGCATTACTTAATTTTTTTATACTATGAACCAATTATATCAATTATTTTTATGCTTAGCAGTACACTTACTGCTATTAAGTTGCAGTAAACAAAACGGTCATGGATTAAATAGTCATATGGCATTAAAAGAGACTTCTTCTTCTAATCCTAGTATAGAAACGATAACAGAAGGATTGGACTGTGATACCGATGTTTATCGTGTACATACGTACACAATAAGCGACTGTAAAACTATCAGTTTTATTCGAGAATTTAATAATGAATGGTTTGCGACCATAACAGAAAAAATAGGTTCATTTTCAATAGAAAAAAACTATTCTATCATATGGGGAGATGGTATATCTTTTACAAGTATCCAAAATGAGAAATGGCTTTCACGTCATCATATGTTAGTCAATGGTACTCATCTCTATATAGGTGAGATGGGATTGCGTGGTGGAGGTAAATGGAATCAAAATTTATGTTCAAGTTCTGACTGTAAAAATTCATATCTCAGATGTAGTAGATGTAATTGGGAATGTCATGAGGGTAGAGATGGAGGCACGCATGGATTGCATTTTATCCCAGTAATAGGCAGTTTGATTGTCTTTGGAAGAACAGCAGCTAATGGTTTTGATTGTAAAGGGAACTGGATTCAGATGTGTGAAAATCATTGTACATGCGTTTGTAATACCCATATAGTTTTATGTCCACGTTGTGATAAGTGTCAATATTGTGGCAAATCTTGTAAGCAATGTTGTAAATGTGCAGAAAAAAAGGCACAAAAAGATCGGGAAGAACAGGTACAACGAGAGAGGCAAGCGCAAGAGAGACGAGAGCGAGAAGCACGTGAAAGGCGAGAGCGAGAGGAAAGAGAGGAAAGAGCAGAACGGAATGCAAGATGGGAAAGGGAACGTAGAGCAGAGGAATATGCTCGCTACCAGGAAGCAGAAAGGAGAGCACGAGCTGATCAAGCACGCATAGCAAGAGAACGTCAGGCCAAAGAAGAACAAGACCGTTTGGTTCGTGAACGATTGGCACGTGAACAAAATGACTTCATAAATACCTTCAATATAGATGATGATATGGATGAGTCAACAACCCAAGATCAAGAATATCATCACGTACGATAGTAATGTGTAATAGCGTGTAGTATAAATTAATACGTCACGCTATCACTTTTTTGTACTTATATTGATTTTAAGTCACTTTATTATGATTTATTTTCCATGTAGGCGTCTTATTGCCCATATACTATTATTTGGTCAGCTACTATCCAGCTGCCAAGGCCCCTCTTTATACCGTTTGAGAGCCAGAAAATATAGTAATAATTCACATTCAATTAAAAGAGATCAATTATTTATACCTCCTGTTCCTATTACCTATGTAGCTAAAGGTGGCCATAAAGTATCATTTAAACAAGAATCAGATAAATGGCATGCTGATGTAGAAGAAAATCTACCTAAAGGTTTTACTAAGAAATTAGAAAATCTTCCTGTTCGTTGTCAAGAATCTTACAGTATAGAGACATGATCTGACCATACACCAGAGTGGCATACCCGCCATATTCATGTTGTATTTCCGTCTTCAAAAAAAAGGACTTCTGGCTTGGTTTACATTGGTGCGATGGGTCTACCTGGAGGCATAACTGTCACTGACGAGGCAGAATCCTCAAGTAGTTACCAATCCACTACACAAGATCGTGTTACAGAAAGAACAGACGATGTATGTGAAGAAGAACTGTTTTTACATAAAGTAAATATTACACCAGAAAAAAATGAGTCCCGTACTCGTCAAAATGGACAGCATATTCCATCTTACTTTTTTTCAACTCCGCAAACATCAACCACCACATATGATGATGAAGTATTTTATGATGCTACAGATATCCCATCTGAGACCAATACACACCATCTTAGACGTAGTAGTACACCATCTTATGCTGGCCCATCTACCCCACAACCCTGTGATTCATCAAGTGACTCTAAAGAATTTACTGAAATTCAGGATTCTGTATCAGACTTTATCACTTCCTATCTATCTCACTGCTCACCAGACAAAGTAGCCGATTTTAACTCCTCTATAGCTCCTCTTCTTCAAGAAAAATGTACTAAGCTATCTCCAGAGCAACAAGGTCCACTTTTAAATTACTTTGCGGAGACAGGTCACTTTTATCCTGACCTTTTCAAGGAGCATCCGGCTGATAAATGGCTTTTATTGTCTCTGATACAAGATATTAGTTTCCTATGTACAGAAGAAGAACGGACTACCGACCTACCACAGTTCTCTGAAAAATGCCATGAGATATGTACGACCTATACAGATAATGAGTTATATATTATACTAAATTTTTTACGCCGTCAGAAACAAATAGGTGCTTGCTCTCTATCTCAACTCACTGAAGCATTGGTTTACCTTCCTCCTAATGAATCTACGGTGGTGGTACAAATATATGATGGAATAAGTATTTGATCTTGAGTGTATTTTATATCGTTTAATAAGAAGTGGTTAATTTTTTTTAAGCAAACACATTACAGAAAGCTATTCTGAATGCCTCACTAACATAGATATAGTAAATAATGGCTTTAACAAAGACAAAAAATAGAATTATTTATGCAAAAAAATCAATACAATATTCATTATCAAAACAAAAATATAAAATCTAGTTTGAGTAATTTAGTATCATATATTTGTACCACCCGAATCTACGTTCCTCCGTATGTATACGGCTGATAAAAAACCATGGTTTCAGCTTTCAAAAAAACAATGGATTAATCAACAAGTACAATCCTATGTAGGTCACCATAGTAAAAGCGTAAAATGTCAACTTATTAGACAACTTGATCAACTTAATTCCCAACCAGATCTTATTACCAGTCTACTATCTAGTTCAGAACAGATCCCTAACTCGCCTATAATTATAGGCAATATTCTAGACCTTATACTGTTAACAGATTTGTCTCCTTCCAGCTATAGTAGTACTATTTACCGTTATGCTACTACTAAAAATGGCCTACAATCCATGTTTACTGAGCTTATTGATACTTTATGTGACCGTGACATATCTAATTCATTATTAGCACATAAAGAGACCTTATGTAAGCTCAAAACCCTTTTGAAACAATCTGTAAATGAACATAATACTGTTAGTTTATATAAGGATTTGGTACATTTTTACAACGATTGGTTACCTACCCTATCAGAAGCCCATGTCCCTATATTAGAACATGCACTAGATAGATTGATCACCTATCAAGTATCTCCAAAAACAAGTAAAAAAGCCCTCTCAATTATAAAAAATCGTCCAGAAACAAATTGGGATTCATCTATATATGACTTAGTTATTGAAGATACTTTTAATGATAGTAAAGACTATACATTAGATGAACTTATCGATAAAATTTATCCTAATCGTACCCCTACAGATGCTAAAAGCAAGGAAGCCCTTGAGGAATCCTATTCATCGATTATAAGTACCTATGAAAGTCAGTCCAGTATAGGTACTCTTTCCGATTTACCCATTATAAAAAATTGGGATGAAAGCCATTTATCCCAATGGGTATCATCTGTGAAAATATCTTCCCAAGTTCCACTTTATGAATATATAGCGGTTATTAACCGGGCTGTAGAGCTATACCATGGATATTCCCCCCGTATGACTCAATTATTGTCTGTTTATCTATTGCTCCACCGTCCTTCAAATAGCAGCCGTCTTTTACAAATCAATACAGGAGAAGGAAAATCCTTGATCCTTGCTATGGCAGCTTCCTACTATGGACTCAAAGGCAAGAAAGTAGACATTATTACCACCTCTGTAGAATTATCTCGCCCAGAGGTTATTAAGCAACATGGCTTTTATGCACTCTTTGGACTAAGTGTAGCAGAAAACAGTAAACTAGAACATACACAACAATCACCAGAACAACGTAAACAGCTTTACAAATCTGATATCATTTATGGTACAGCCAGTGACTTTCAAGGCGATATTTTACAAACAGAATTTTTAGGAGAAGATATCTTAACAGAACGCACCTTCGATATATGCTTAGTGGACGAAGTAGACAGTATGTTATATGATAGCCGTAAACATAGTGTTCGCCTCTCTAGCCTTTCTCCAGCTATGCAACATATGGAGCTACCCCTTGCCTTTATGTGGCAACAAGCCAATTATTTCTATAGCCATTTTGTAGAGCGAGAAGGCACCATCTATCTAGAAATAGATGGAGAAAGCCGTGAGATTGAAGATATCAATACCTTTCTTACAGAAGAACTTACTGAACAACTCAGCGAATCATTACGAGAACTAACCCCTGAAGAAGAAGTAGAATGGGAAGCGTGGAATGAGATACATGCCAAAGGGATCCTTATAGGTCAAGAGATAGCTAAGGCATCAGATGACTATACACGTCGTATGCGAGAAGAAGAGTCCCAACAATTACAAAAATTGCTCCATTTAACCTCCTGGGAAGTTAACAACCGAAAGCCTATTCTACATCTTCCTCCTCATCTCTTGCCCTTTGCCAGAAAGCAAATTCCAAATTGGATAAAGAGCATGATTACCAGTTTAAATTCATATAAAAAGGAATATAACTATACCATAAAAGAAGGTCGTATTGCTCCCATAGACTGTAGTTCTACCGGTGTTGTACAAAGTAATACCGTACTTAGTAATGGATTAACTCAGTTTTTGGAAATACGTGAGGGGCTACGCATCAGTCCCGAAGGCATTACAACCAACTTTATCTCCAATATTGCCTTTTTTAAGCGATATGGTAATGGTTTATGTGGTCTCACCGGTACACTTGGAACTACTGATACGCAATCTTTTTTGAATAGTATATATGGTTCAGATATGTTAACTATTCCTCCCCATAAGCACCGTATCATTCATAACCATCCAGATAGCACTTACCTATGTAAAGAACTTCCTACCCGTATCACCCACTCTACTGCTGAGTGGAAATCGGCAATCTGTGAGACGGTATTGGACAAAGCACGTCATGGATCTGCTGTCTTGATTATCTGCGAGTATATACAGACCGTTCATGAGTTACGTGATCAACTAGCTAGCCAGTATGATGCTACAAAGCTCTACACCTATGATGGCCATAGCCTTTTTGAAAAAAATGGTATGGATAGTGGAGAAATTTTAATAGCTACTAATATAGCTGGACGTGGTACGGACTTAGTTACAAGTGAATCTGTAGAGGATAACGGAGGTCTTCATGTATGTGTCACCTTTTTGCCAGAAAGCTATCGTGTAGAACTACAAAATGTAGGCCGTACAGCCCGACAAGGAAAAAAAGGTAGTGCCCAATTGGTTCTCTATCATCCTACTGCCAATCAAGTAAATATTCTTCGAGAGGAACGTAATACCGCAGAACAAGAAACTAGTATTCAAGCTAAAGCGGACGTAATAAAAATGTTGGCACAGGACTATCTTTTTAGTCTTTTCTGCTCTTTTATGGAGGAACTTTTCCCTAAATCAAGTATTGAACAAAAACAGAAAGCCCTAGAAGAAGCTACCAAAGGTTGGGAATCCTATGCCAATGAACACCTCAATACTGATACGTTAGCTCTTAAGTTCAATGAATATGTTTATCAACAAACAAATATTCAAATTGCTAATTATTTACGTAAATATCCCCCTGAACAACACGATGAAATAATTAAGGATACTACTTTCCGTACGCGTATAGAGGAAAAAATACGTAGTGTAAAAAAAGAGGTGGTGGTACAAATATATGATGGAATAAGTATTTGATCTTGAGTGTATTTTATGTCGTTTAATAAAAAGTGGTTAATTTTTTTAAGCAAACACATTACAGAAAGCTATTCTGAATGCCTCACTAACATAGATATAGTAAATAATGGCTTTAACAAAGACAAAAAACAGAATTATTTATGCAAATAAAATCAATACAATATTCATTATCAAAACAAAAATATAAAATCTAGTTTGAGTAATTTAGTATCATATATTTGTACCACCACCTTAAATGAAAATAAATTCTTTTATAAAATTTGATTATGAGTCCATTTTTATAGTTCTAGATCTATACTTATAATCTTAAGTTAATAGACCTGTTGCGTAAGTAAACAGATCAAAGAACTTAAATTATTGCATATAGTGAATTGACCATAAATGATCAAAAATAAGCAAAAAATAATGCGTATTTGTTTTTTTATGTTAAAAAAGGTGTTTTTAGAATAGATTTTAATCTACTTCAAGCATTCTAGGACTTACGTAACAGGTCTAATGTATCAATTAGGCAGTGCTTAACTGTACTAATGAATCAATATTATTGTAAAGCTTAAAAAATTAATAGTCTAAATTTTATGATAGCTAAAAAACTTATTATTATAATCTTTGTCACTGTAATGGAAATTTCATCTTTAAGCGCTAGCATGGATCAATCATATCCCTCTCATACTGCTGGGTATATTAATTGTCCTTCTTGGGTATTATATTTACTACATCATAAAGGTTATAAACTTTATGAACCGCCAAAAACTATTTTACAAAATGGAGCAAAATGGGGAACTTGGGTTACTTTTCCACAAAAAATTGACGCTATACAGGCACGTGTAGGTAAGGTAAAAGAACCTATGGAATTATTACTTTCACAAGATTTTTTATGCATATATAAACATCCTAATTACTATCGGCAAGCAGTTCTAAATTATCTAGCAGACGATAAGTATGCTTTAGAGCAAAAGAAAATAGCTTTATATGCTATTTCAAAAGAAAGTATCAATCTATTACAAGATTATTATGAGCTTTATAAGAACAAAAAAATCAATCTAGATCTTTTAGAATTATCTTTCATTATTAGCTTAATTCATTGTGAGTATCAAGGTAGTGTTTTAAAATCACTAAGCTCAGAGCAGCATGATTTTTTAGAAAAAATTGTAGAAGAATTTCCCGTTGAAGCCTCTATAAATAGAAACTTAAAAAAAATTTTACAAGGTACTATACCAGAATCTTGTCATGAAAAACTGGATCCTGACTGTTCACTTGGTGCAAATTACTACGAATCCAAATTGCCTTTCTTAGAAATTATACGTTATGCAGAAAGAGAAAGAAACGCATCAGAAACAATAAAATTTGGAGGTGTTTTTTGTGGGTTAGAAATCCCCCCATACTTTTTAATGGTTATGGATCATCCATCATCTTATTACTGTGACTTCATCTGAAGAAGCCTCTATCTACGCTGCTTTTATGGACAGTACTTGTGAATGGTATCGAAAAGGGGAACTTTCTACAGGTCATTTATATCAACTATTTTATTGTGAAATACCTAGTTTTTATGAACAACCTTTTACTACGTTTTATAAATATCCATTTTTTATCTTAGAATATAAAAATGAAATAATCCAGGAAGCTTTAAACAAATTCATAGCAGAGCCTACTATCCCAGAGGGTCTTAAAGAAATTGCGCGTAAAATAAAAAATGGAACTTTAGCTACTAAAGAAGAGATGGCTTATATGAGGGGCTATCGTGAGTTCCGAAAAACCCATTTTACATTGTATGAAACGATACCGGCACGTGAATGATAAAAGAAACATGCTAAAAATTTTACTCATAAATTATTTAGCAAAACAAAATCTTAGAAAGAGATGATGAACATTTTGAATAATTTAATGGTGCGGTTTATACAAAAAACTTTTTATGCAAGTATTGTATACATATTACATCTCCTTTTTGCGCCTGTATCATATGAAAATATTGAATATCAAGGCTATCAATCTAAATTAGGCCATCCTTCATGGACAACATGTCTATGTGATTACCCAGACTATAAACAGTATAAAGCACCTAGTGACATAACCGTAAACGGCTGTAATTGGGGAACATGGGTGACCTTCCCGCAGAAAGTAGAAGCGATACAAGCAATAGTAGGTAGTTATACAAATCCTATAGAATTTTTCAGATCTAAAGATTTTTTGGCTATGTATATGCACAATGGTTATTATTATGATGCAGCATTGGATTATTTAGCTAACTCCTGTTATACATTGGAACAAAAGAAGTTTGTTATTTATGCTATGGGTGGTAAATCTACATCGTTATGTACAAATACGTACAAATTATATAAGGCGCATAAAATTGATTTGCAACTACTCACTCTGATATACTCAATTCATATCAGCAATATTATGAAAACTGGTAATCGCTATAAGAATGTAGCGAACACATTAAAAAATAATGGAAAATTACGTGATTATCTATTAGCAATGCAACAAGATCTTCCTAAAGAGTCAGAGCTATATGTATGGATTCAAGAGTTATTTAACAATCGTTTCCCAGAATCTTGGCGTGCGCTGATGTACGCAGATCATCTGTTGTATCAAAAATATGGATCAGAAGGAGGAGAACTCCCATACTATGAAATCATAACCCGTGCAGTAGAAGATTATAAACAATGGCAACAATATCTTCTTTATTATGATCCAATGCCACTGAATATCTCTACACCAGCTTATTTTTTAATGGTTTTAGAACATCCTGCTTTCTACTACCCTTTTCAGTTTGGTCCTTATTCACATTCAAAAGACGGTGTAGACATATTACGCGATCCAGAATATAGTCCTGAAGAAAAGTCCATGGCTATTTTGGCTATGTCTCAACTAGACGCCACTAACTATGCCTTCATTATAGAAAATGCATGTGACTGGTATCGTAAAGGAAGGCTTTCGGTAGAACATCTGTATCAGTTATTTAAGGTTGACTTGCCAACGTTTTATAAATATCCTTTTTTTATTATAGATTATAAAGATAAGGAAGTACAAAAGGCCTTAGATAAATTCATAAGTATCCCTACTATCCCAGAGGGTCTTAAAGAAATTGCGCGTAAAGTAAAAAATGGAACTTTAGCTACTAAAGAAGAGATGGCTTATATGAGGGGCTATCACGAGTTCCGAAAAACCCATTTTACATTGTATGAAACGATACCGGCACGTGGATGATAAAAGAAACATGCTAAAAATTTTACTCATAAATTCTAGCAGACTTCTTTCGAAACTATCATTATCCACTATATTTGTTGAGTAAATCAAGTCCTATCTTTCAGAGATAGTTCAAGGCCTTGAACATGATAGTGTATGGCCGCCATCTCAGCGGATCAAAATTACCCAGTAGAGCTATATGGGAACATGTAAAAAAAGCTATTCTTTTACTACATCTACGTTAATAAGGCATTCAGAACAGCTGTTTGCAAAAAAAATGCAACTCTATAAAGGCAACATTGGTCACTGATATACTTAAAGGACACACTGGTTAAATATCCTACACCTAAGATATTTAATAGTGATTAAGGTAGTACAGTATACTGTACATAATTCACATGGAGATAAAGATTGTAGCCCGTAGGGGAATCGAACCCCTGTTTTCAGGATGAAAACCTGATGTCCTAACCCCTAGACGAACGGGCCATAGAAATAACGGACATCCAACTTTATGGATGCCCGTTACCGTTAATTGATATATGTAATACTAACTAAGTTGTATTTACATATATATTCAGGAAAAATTAATCACAGAATGCAGCTGCAAGATTGTAAGAAATACCTAGATTAAAATTATGTGTATTTAACTTTTTCAAACCAACAGTCTTCTGAAATATGGATTGTTCTTTATCCTTATCTTTTTCTCCAAATCTATTTATAAAGCCATAACCATAATTGCTTTCGATAGCAAGGCCAAAAGGAAATTCATATCCGAGACCGACATGAGCCCCTGCATCAAAACCTGGAAGTTCTTTCTTTTTGTTAGCATCCTCTTTTATCTTATCTCCTGTTACGTTTGCATCAGCTTTACCATCAGCACCCTTTTGCTCAATATGTGTAGACAATGGAAGATAAGCAAAACCACCTACAAATAGCTTTAATATACCATTATCTTCCTCACGACCAAGTGGATAAACACATAGATAGAGAGGAACATGTATACCATGTGAAGTCATATTTATACTGGATTCATCCTTATTCTTATTCTCCTTATCCTTATCACCAGATGATGCACTACTATCTGCCTTTGCAACTAATTTACCTCCTTGATTCATATAGCCTGCTGCTAGCCCCAAACCAATATAATCATTGAAGGCATACTCAGCATACAGATGACCAGAAGCAAATGGATTACCAAGGAATAGAGAAGCTACAGCTTTACCTGATAATTTAGCATCGCTATCAGCAGAGAAGCTAGAATTACTAAAGGCTACTTTAACACCATAACTAAGTGGATCCATTTCTGCTTGTGCATGATTTACAACAGCAAGAGCCAATGCACTAGCAGCCAAAGTTTTTTTTATTACTTTCATAATTGTTATTTAATTGTATATCTTTCTATTTAATTAATTAGTTCCTATTTATGCTTTACATAACAACTAGCTTAGCCCGTTGACCACGCAAGCATTAATGATAACAATATTATAACTATTTTCTGATAATAACAAATAAATATTCTTATTTTCTTTATTTTTCTTAAAATTGACTTAAATAATAAGGCTCATAACAAGCTATTTCTTGCCAATCTTGTTTTTCGAATTTGGCAAAGGCAAGAAAACCTATCTGCTTTGCAGAAGGAAGCACCCCTTCTATAAATCGAATGTTTTTGTTTTCCAATAAAAAATCTTTACACTTAGTAACACCATCTCCAAAAAAAATCAAAGGTTGATTGGGCAGTGATTTCCTATATGCTTCATCATCCAAAAATGCTACATGTGTAGGTTTTTTTATTTGCCTATCTTTATCGATGATGAGGGTATAAATGGCGGATCGCCTTGCATCAATTGCTGGACAAAGCAAAGTTGCCCCATCTATACAAAAACTCATTTCATAAGCCATAGCTTCTAATGTATCAATAGCAATAAGTGGTATATTTAACCCATAACAGAGACCCTTTGTTACGGCTGCACCAATACGAAGTCCCGTATAAGAACCAGGGCCATGAGAAATGGCTATGGCATTTAGATCTTTTCGCTCACATGGACTAATCTTAAATAGATTATCTATAATTACCATAAGAAATTCCGCATGAGAACAAGCATTTACCAGTGTGGTATGGGCTATCAGATTACCTGCATTGTGCAAGGCAGCTGAGCAAACTTTTGTAGATGTTTCAATACTTAATATCAGAGACATATATATTTAGATGAGTGTAATTTTTAATCTTTTCAACATGTAAGCATATGCAATATTATCATTAAACCATACACTAGTATGACATGCAAGAAATAATTTATTGGAATCCCCCCTTTTTTTCCTTACTATGCGGATGGCAAAGCAAACTACTCATAACATCAAAATACAAAATAGGCAAATGGCCACTCTGCTTTAAAAAATGGGTATTTAAGTTCAAAAAATGAATCTTCGTCTTGAATTTAGTTTGTGGAATGTAGTTTTTAAGTCTATAATAGGCTAATGATTTTTTTTCAATCAATCCAGCTACAAATAATGTGCAAGCATTACGTTCTAATTTCATAATCTGTACCACAGCAGATATGCAAGCTAAAAAGTCATCAGAGGTATCATATGTAAAAATATTGTAATACAATATTCTTTTTTTATCATACACAACTATATGACAATAGGATGCTTCTATCCATACAAATAGTTCCGTTTTATAGGTTGATGTAGACTCCATCTGGATGCCCTCAATAATGGCATTGGATTGATGAATAATCTGAAAATTATTATTGGTATAACGTTTCCTAAACCAATTGAGCACAGACGCATTTTCTGAAAATACAACAGACATTTTAGCCAGTGCATGGGTGAAAACAAGCACTTCATCATTCGGGTCTAGTCCACAAGCAGCGTGCATGTAAATGGGTAAATCTTTTTTACTTAGTAACAAATGAGGGAAAAGCGTAAATTTCTGATTTGACACAGATAATGTTACAGAAAACCAGTCTTTTTTTATTAAAAAAAATTCTTGGTTATAAAACTGCTCTAAACTTTTAATATAGGTTGGATCTGTTTTATCAAGAGGAAGTTCATAGACATTTAATAATAAACACTCATAAGTAGCATGTTCTATGCAAGCTACTTTGATTATACCATCACCTATGGTTATAGACAAGTGATAGTTGGTACTTTTGTCTAGGTTAAATTTTTTTTTATAAACAACAGAGAAAACTTTCTTTGGAAACACTTCCATAATTAATTTTTGTATGAACTATCGTTATCTGTATGAAAATGTTTAATTAACCTACTGTAAAACCTATTAAAATAACCTAGACTACTCAACGCTTTTTCTTGTTTATCCCTACAAAATGAAATCTTCAGTATAGATGCCTACCCATCAATCCAACGATTTTTTCCTGCTTTGATTCAATAAATATATGTATTTTTACTTAACTTTGTAGCAGACCAACACTTCTATGCCTTAATGAAAAAATATACTACGCTCTTTTTTACTTTGTTATTCCTAGGGATAGGAAAGTTGGAACCAATAGCAAGTACTACGACCAAAGCTACTCCAAAAGTAATCAACGAAATACTTTTCGTGAACATATTAAGGGATATAGAGTTATTAAATGCTTGGATAGCTAATAAAAACTTACCTAAAGAAACTGCAGATATTGTTTATGCTCAACACTACCAAGCGATTCTCTCCTTATACCAAGTGGATCAAAAAAAATTTGAAGAAAGTATAGCCTTCTATTTGAAGCATTCTCTAGAAAGAGCTACGAAAGTATATGAACAAACATCTATTGCTATAGAAGCGCTTCTTTAATTTCTATCCTTTTTTATTTTATAAAAAATAGATGAGCCCAAAGATCAATATTACAGTAGGCAGTTATGTTCGTATTAAAGATCAAACTACTATCGGGCAAGTCGTACGCATAAATAAACAGAAAGCATTGGTTTCTACTGACTCTTTTCATATTTGCCTTCCTATTAAGGATATCGAAATGGTTATGCTTAAGTATAATGGTATCCCTAAAAAGAAAAATAAATATAATCAAGCGAATGGTTATAGGCTAACCAGGCCAACTCAACTCAAGGATCCTGTTCTTGACCTGCATGGTTGCAATAGCGCACAAGCACAATATGAACTAGAAAAATTCATTGATCGTGCATTATTATCGGGTCATAGTCAATTAAAAATTATTCATGGAAAGGGAAGTGGTATTTTACGTAATGTTGTGCGTAATTATCTTCGTCAACATCATTTGATTAGACGTGTAGTAGAAAATAGCCCTATGCATTGTAAAGATGGTGTAACTATAGCTGAAATCTAGAAATTGTGGATTATATAATACTCCTTTGAAAGAAAGCTAGTATCTTTAAGATTGTGCGTACAATTGCATTTTGTTTAAACCAATTTATAAAATGATCCCAACTATTAACGATTATTCAGCAGATAGTATTCAGATTTTAGAAGGACTAGAAGCCGTTCGCAAACGTCCTGCTATGTACATTGGAGATGTCGGCATAAAAGGATTACATCACCTTGTTTGGGAAGTGGTAGATAATTCTATTGATGAATCACTTGCAGGGTATTGCACTGAAATACATATTACCATCCATGAAGATAACACCATTACGATCACAGATAATGGACGTGGCATTCCTACGGATATACACCCAAAAAGCAATAAATCAGCACTAGAGATAGTCATGACTGTATTACATGCAGGCGGGAAATTTGATAAAGATAGCTACAAGATATCTGGAGGATTACATGGCGTGGGTATCTCTTGTGTTAATGCCTTGTCAGACCACTTAGAAGCTATAGTATACCGTAATGGGAAAATCTATAAACAAGAATATGCAAAAGGAATACCGCTCTATCCTGTCAAAGAAATGGGCGAAACAAACTTAAGAGGCACTACCATTCATTTTGCTCCGGACCGTTCTATCTTTACAACTACCGTGTATAACTTACACACCATTACCAACAGGCTCCAGGAATTGGCCTATCTTAATGTTGGGCTAAAAATGACTTTAGAAGACCTTCGTGAAAAAGACGACCAAGGCAACCCTATGCACCAAGCCTTTTATTCCGAAGGTGGCCTTCGAGAGTTTGTTTCCTACTTAGACAGTACAAAAGAGTCTATTATGCCCGCCCCTATTTTTGTGGAGGGAGAAAAAAATGATGTGGTCGTTCAAGTTGCTATGACCTATAATACTGGCTATTCCGAAACGGTAGTATCTTATGTAAACAATATCAATACTGTTGAAGGAGGTATGCATGTAACTGGATTTAGAAGGGCATTGACACGCACCTTAAAAAGCTATGCGGATAAATCTGGTCTGCTTGAAAAAGCTAAAATAGAGATTATTGGGGATGATTTTCGAGAAGGGCTAACTGCTGTAGTATCTGTAAAAGTAGCAGAACCTCAATTTGAAGGGCAAACTAAGGCCAAACTAGGCAATGCAGAGGTGCAAGGAGCAGTAGACACCTGTGTAGCTGAAGTTTTACATTATTATTTAGAAGAACATCCTAAGGAGGCAAAACTTATTGTTGCCAAAGTAATTGTAGCGGCCCAAGCGCGTCAAGCTGCTAGAAAAGCACGTGAAATGGTACAACGTAAGAATGTATTAACCAATAGTAGCCTCCCTGGCAAGCTTGCCGATTGTTCCGAAAATGATCCTACATTATGTGAACTTTTTTTGGTAGAGGGTGATTCTGCTGGAGGTACCGCTAAAATGGGGAGGAATAGAAGATTTCAAGCCATACTGCCTTTAAAAGGAAAAATTTTGAATGTAGAAAAAGCGCAAGTATACAAAATATACGATAATGAGCAAGTTAGAAATATGATTACCGCATTAGGTGTTGTGATAGGCACAGAAGGAGACGATAAGGCTGTTCATTTAGATAAACTACGCTACCACAAAATTGTGATTATGACCGATGCAGATGTAGATGGAAGTCATATCCGGACCTTGATTTTAACTTTTTTCTTCCGTTATCTGCGTAGCATTATAGAAAAGGGATACTTATACATTGCCTCTCCCCCACTCTACCTAGTTAAAAGAGATAAAGAAGAGCAATATTGTTGGACAGAATCAGAAAAAGACAGCTGTATCACAAGATTTAGTGCTAGAGATGGAAAAGTTGATGCTGTGTATGTACAGCGTTACAAAGGCCTAGGCGAGATGAATGAGATCCAACTATGGGATACTACTATGGATCCAGCCCATCGCAATCTGAAACAAGTAACGATAGAATCGGCACTTGCTGCAGAACACCTTTTTTCTATGTTAATGGGAGATGAAGTACCACCTCGCAAAGAATTTATAGAACGTTATGCTAAATATGCTAATTTGGATATTTAGTTCTTTTTCCGTAGTATTTACTTAACTTAAATAGTGTTCTTCTTGATTGTTTTTTTACTATGATTTTATTTGCTCAATATATAATAGTATAAATCCATAGAAAAGACACATATGATGCTATATTTTTTAATAATTTAAACACAACAAGTCATGTTTAGAAATTTGTATTACCTAGTACTAGGTATTATATTAGGGGCCATTTTAGGTATTTTAGTATGTGATGAAACTAAAAAGAAAATAACGGAAGCCATTCGCAATAAATCCAAACTGCTATCTGGTTGTTGCAAATCGTCATCTGATAAAGTAGTAGAAACTGTTAAGGCTTATCTTGATTAAGCATATTATAAATAGTAATGCTTTCTTAGCAACTTGTTTACTTAAATATTTTTAAGTCGAATACTTTTCACGTGTTGTGACGTATATATGGAAATACATTTATAAAAACTTCCCATCACACACGTGAAGGGTACAAGGTATACTTCTCTGTGTTATTCATTAAATAACCTATCCATGTGTAAAAAACTACCTTTGAAAAGCCTCTTTTTAGGGATTATATTGATATTGATTTTTTTGTCTGATAAACGAAAAAGTAAAATAAAAAAAAGTCTTTATAAGCAAATCCGACAAACAGCATTAAATATCATACAGCGTCTTCTAAAAGATTTTATTAGAAAAGGAGTTATTCGATATCTCTAACTCAGTTTTTATGGTCAGGTGAAATAATCTTTCCATATAAAACGAAACGGAAAACAGCTAAGCCTTATGCAAGCAGATACCATAACAAACATTGGTTATCAATTTTTTTGGACGCCTATTGGTTCCATGATTGGGTATTTTTCATCTAAGGGGCTTTGTCTATTAGCATTCTCCGATAGCAAAAGATTAGCATCCAAACAATTGCAATTACAAAAAAAATGCAAAGCATCTTTCAAATTAAATTCAAACGCACATACCAATCAATTACAAAAAGAACTTACGGAGTATTTTTGCGGAGAAAGAAAGGTATTTTCAACACCATTAGATAAAGTAATAGGTAGTCCTTTTCAATTATCTGTTTGGGATGTTTTGGAACAAATACCTTATGGAAAAACAATCAGCTACAAAAATCAGGCAATAACTGTAGGGCAACCCAATGCCATAAGAGCCGTTGCAAATGCTAATGGGCATAATGCCATATCCATTTTAATTCCTTGTCATAGGGTAATAGGTAAGAATGGAACATTAACAGGGTATAGCAGTGGTCTAGAACGCAAAAAATTCTTGCTGGATTTAGAATCGTCTTTTAATGTATAATTCACTTAAAACGAGCCATAAAAAATAAAAAACATATTTTGTTATGCAACCAAAACAAATTATTATATCCACTGGGGTGGCTTAGCATCATATAGTTAAACCATAACCCCTTAAGGATACGTTACAAATTTATAAACTGAATTTCATCCACCTTCCAGATTAATTTGATACATATCTTGTAGTATATAATTTATTTTGTATAAATTTGTACTTATAAATTACCTAATAAGGTTCTTATACGTCTGGTTTTATATGTATAACACAATTAATCTATTTTATAAAAAATGAAAACATATCTTATTGCGCATTACAGGATTCTGTCTTTATCATTAACAATAATGTGTTTTATTAGCTCTTGTAATAAGACAGTAATGCATATGGATAATAATAGTACATCACAAGATAACAAAAGGAAAGCATCAACATACAGCACTACACTGTACATGACTAATATAGCTCATAATAACGCACAAAAATCAAGATTAGAAGATATAGAAAAACGTGCTCTCTATCATGGAGAGATAAGTAAAGAAGATTTTAAAGAGCTCATAGGTTATTTAGATACTAAGACCAATGAGATCATTTGTAATAAAATAAATATTCTAATAGCATTAAAAGCAAAAGGCATCCTAAGCAAAGAAGAAATAGATATCATCATAAAATGCTTAATCTCAATAGAGACTCTAACAGCATTAGAAGAAAAAGGCATCCTAAGCAAAGAAGAAAGCACCCTAAGCAAAGAAGAAATGGATACCATCAAAGACTTAATCTCAAAGAAAGGGAACAAAAGGACCATTCTAAACAAAGATGCAAAAAAGATCATCGATGAAAAAATAAAAAAAATAAGGAAAACAAAAAGGATCTAGAAAAATTAAAAAATAATACCATCAATAATACAGCCGAATACAGTACTTTTAAAAGTATATGGAACAATGGACAAATTGATCGCAACACCGAAATAGAAACTGGTAAAACACCTCTTGGTCTAGCAACAGAGCTTGGTCTTTTAGATATTATCGAAACAATGACACGTAAGACAATGCCAGGATGTCTCAGCCCTTATATGAATTGCCTTGCAAGGATTGCAGGTCAGCCGATTAACCATCAAGAAGCCAAAATGACTCCAGCCAACTATAAGCGGCCGGTATATGTAGGATAATCGTTCTTGGCACACTCAATGCTGAATAATAGCTAAAAAGAATAAAAATTATCCGACATTGAGTTACCCCTTAGTCAAAGAAATATTTCTTTGAACAAAGAGATATAGCTCAATGTCGGATTTAGCGAGGCTTTTGAAAAGATTGTGTAAAATGTTTGTTATCCGTGTCTAGTGTCTCTACTAAGATTTTTCTTACGTTTATCTAAATGATCTAAAAAAGCATCTCTATCAGATATTTCATTGCCTTGAAAGTCATAATATTTACACTCATAATCATTAAAATTACGCTTATCACTATCAAAATTTATTCCTATAACAACAATATCCTTATTCTGACGAACATACTGTTGTATATACTTAGTATTTTTAGTCTGTTCTATTGCAGTATGAGCATTTTGGTCATGTTTTAATTCCAATAGATAAGTAATATTCGGTATAGAATTAACAACAATATCTATCCTTCCTACATTAGAACATTTTTCACTTTCTGGATTTAGTTTAGCTCCTCTTAAAAAAGCATGAAGCACTGAATAGTAAAAAGCTTCATTTTTATTTTGTTCTTGTAAAAAGAAGAAATAAGGAATACTTGAAAAAGAAGATTCAAGAGTAGACATAAAACCATCTATATCTACTGCTACCAGCGCATTTATTAAGTTATCTTCACTAGTTTTACCTTTTGATTTTACTGTTTCATTGAGTTCTTCATATAATGAGTCTTTAAAAGATTCTCTTACTTCATCATTAGGGAATTTTACGGTGGTGGTACAAATATATGATACTAAATTACTCAAACTAGATTTTATATTTTTGTTTTGATAATGAATATTGTATTGATTTTTTTGCATAAATAATTCTATTTTTTGTCTTTGTTAAAGCCATTATTTACTATATCTATGTTAGTGAGGCATTCAGAATAGCTTTCTGTAATGTGTTTGCTTAAAAAAAATTAACCACTTCTTATTAAACGATATAAAATACACTCAAGATCAAATACTTATTCCATCATATATTTGTACCACCACCAAAAAAATAAACATATATTCTGTTTTTTACAAAAAAAATTGTAATATTGTTAATTATAGTAATTGATGTACTGCATTTGTATGTCAAAAGTACTGAATTAGGTAAGGGGCTCATAGCTCAGTTGGTTAGAGCATCTGACTCATAATCAGCAGGTCCCAGGTTCAAGTCCTGGTGGGCCCACTTATGTTAATAGCATGAAACGTCGTAGTTATTAGCGTTTTCTATCCAATTTGATTGGTATAAAACCATAGAAAGCACATTTAAGTCATATTTCTTGTTTTCATTTTACAGAAAGCTGTTCTGAATGCATCACCAATGTAAATGCAATAAAAAAATGACCCCAATAAAGACAAAAACAAAACTGTTTAATGGAAATAAAATAAAATTATTTACTCATTATCAGTATAAAAATATAAGAGCTAATTTAGGCCACTTCGTATCGTATCATTTAATCATTACCCTATTTTCTTTGCTATTTTTCTAATTTGTGGTTTCATTAGATAAGACTTGTAGAACTGCTCCAATCGCCATTTATGATAGTGGCGTAGGTGGCTTATCTATAACTAAAAGACTAAAAGAATTATTGCCCAATGAATCTGTACACTATATTGCAGATACGAAATATTTACCCTATGGAAATAAGACAACAACAGAGCTCTGTGGGTATGTAGAACGTGTTGTACAATTTTGCTTAGATAGAGCATATAAACTCTTAATTATTGCCTGTAATACGGCTACTGCTGCTACAACTCCTTTTTTATCCTCTTACCTAAGAGAAGCAAGTAAAAACATATACATTATTAATGTCATTGACCCAGTAGTAAACTACGTAAAGGTGAAGTTATATAGAAGAATAGCACTCATAGGCACTAAATACACAGTAGCATCTGGTATCTATGAGCAACAGTTTCAAAAAACGAACACTACACTCTTTTCCGTAGCTGCACCTCTTTTGACGCCTATGGTAGAGTCATTATTTTGTGGAAAGAAAGTAGACAAAATGGTATTGAAAAACTATTTAGCCCAACTCCCTTTTCAAGATATAGATGCACTTGTACTAGGATGCACCCATTATCTTTTTTTAGAAAAAGAAATTAAAAACATACTACAGGTTCATTACCAAAAAGAAACAGAGATTATTGATGTTGCATTGCTTACAGTGCTTGCTGTAAAACAGTTCCTAACAACCAATAGATTGTTAAATGATATGGAACAAAAGGGTTCAGATTGTTTTATGGCAACTGAGCTGACTCCATCGTTTAGAAAGGCAAGCGAACAACTATTTGGGGAAGCAGCTTTGGGTATCGATCTAGAAACTTATACTAAGCCAATATCTGTTTGGGGTTGATACTGGTTTTGCATTTTTAGGACATACCTCTCAAAGATAGTGGCTAAATCTAATTTCGAAAGAAGTCGCATGAAACCTTCGTGTTTAAGAGAATCTATACATTTAGTAAATAAAAAGTTTTTGCACAATGGCATAATGCTTTTCTTTTAGGCCTATCAAGTGGGGATATTGTTTATCTTTTTTATAAAAAATTGATTTTTTACTACTTTTACAGTAGAAACAGTATTAACCGAATAATAAAATGATATATCATTTATCCATCCGAAATTTTGTACTCATCGAGCAATTAGATATAGATTTTAGTAAAGGTTTGTGTGTGATCACTGGAGAGACTGGTGCTGGAAAATCTATTATCCTAGATGCAATTCTTTTTTGTTTAGGTGGTAAATACACCAATGATGTCATTCGTGCTGGAGCAGACCAGTGTGATGTTACACTTTGTTTTTATATCAAAGATCAGATTAAAAACTATATTTCAGCGTTAGAAATTGAGCCCGCTGAAGGGAATGAAGAATTAATTATAAAACGGATTAAAACGCGTACAGGTCGCAATAAATTTTTAGTCAACCACCAGCCTGTTACACATAAGGTTATTGAAATGTTGTTTCATGCGCTAATAGAGCTACATGGACAACATACACACACAGCTTTGCTTAATCCTGCTACATATATAGAAATTCTGGATGAATATGGAGATCTAATCAACTTAAAAAATGAAGTGGCAAACTTATACAAGAATTACCAAAAGAAAGAAAATGAGATAAAAAAATTCGATCAAGAACGAGAAAAAATAGAACGAGAGATAGACTATTTCCAGTTCTTATGTAAAGAATTAGACAATGCACACATTATACCTAATGAAGAAGATCAACTGATAGAAAAGAAAGAAATATTAAAAAATAGAGAACAAGATATACAACTTATCCATAGTATCTCCTCAGATTTAAAATCCACCAATATTGGTCAAGTAATGGAACGATCTCAAAGAAGCATCAGGAAACATCAACACAACGATCGTTTCCATGCAATACATACACACTTGGAAGAAGCATATGATCATATAGAAAGTGTACAGATGCTACTCAAAACACTGCTTAATGGTTTTGAACGTACAGATACAACACTCGAACAAGTTGAGGAACGGTTGCATGAATTAAAAGCGCTCAGCAGAAAACACAACTGCTCAACAATGGATTTACCGCAACAATTATCGAAATGCCATCAACAACTTAACGAGTTAGAAAGCAAGATCACGAATAACAATACATTACAACAAGAGGTCATTGAGGCAAAAAAAAACTATCTCCATAAAGCGGAAGTTTTATCTACCATGCGAAAAAAATATGCTACAAAGCTTGCAGAACAAACAATGGCTACTTTATCCCTATTGCAGATGCCTAAAGCTATATTTACCATCAAAGTAGACCGATCTGCTTGTTCTGAAGTAGGCATTGATCAGATTGCATTTATGGCGTCTACTAATCCAGGTATGCCCCTTGCTTCCCTTGACAAGATTGCTTCTGGTGGGGAACTTTCCAGATTTATGTTAGGATTACGTACTGCTTTATTGGACAAAGTTGCACAAAAGGTGGTTGTATTTGATGAAATTGATGTAGGTAGTAGTGGCAGTGTTTCAGATGCTATTGGAGAACATTTACGTAATTTAAGTAACGTGGCACAGGTTATTGCTATAACCCATCAACCTCAGGTTGCAGGAAAAGCAGACCAACATATTTTGATTGAAAAAAAGCAGTATGAAGCCCAAACGGTTGTTAATGTAAAAACATTATTTGGAAATGATCGGTTGGTCGAGTTAGCAAGGATGATTTCTGGTAAGCACATTACAGAAGCCGGAATAAAGGCTGCAAAAGAATTGATTCATGAAACTTTTTCATAAGATTAGACTTCTTTCGAAACTAACTTTTAGTCCTATATTTGTTAAATAGGAATAGAATAAAATAGAGTTATATAATGCGTTTCGAAAGGAGACTTTTGAAGAGTATAATGGACTGATTTTTCAGTCCATTATAGTAAAATCATTCCTATAGGGGAAACAAAATTAATCCTTTTTTTCTAAATTTTTCAGTCTATTATAAATATACTACATACCATGTATTTCACCAGATTTAGCTTTTACCAAGGCATCGTATTCTTTCTTCGAGTGTACTACCAATTTTTCATACTTTCTCATACCCGTTCCAGCAGGAATCAAATGGCCTACAATAATATTTTCTTTCAACCCTTTTAACTTATCATATTTAGCACTAATAGCAGCATCACTTAATACCTTAGAAGTTTCTTGGAAAGAGGCAGCAGATAGGAAACTTTCTGTAGCCAAAGAGGCCTGTGTTATACCCTGCAACTTTGGCTGTGCAATAGCCAACTCTGCCTTTCTAGCCTGCATAGGAACCAGCCCTTGACGTTTGAGAAAATCATTCTCCTGCAGTAATCTACGAGGAGATATAAACTGCCCTACTTTAAACGCAGTAGTATCTCCTGAATCTATAATAATTTGTTTATCCCGAATTTTATCATTTTCCTCGAAGAAATCAACCTTATCAATAATTTGTCCATGTAATAAAGTTGTATCACCTGGCTCAAGAACTTCTACTTTACGCATCATTTGTTTAATGATTATCTCAATATGTTTATTATTGATTTTCTCACCTTGTAGACGATATACGCTCTGTAACTCATTCATGATATATTCCTGTGCTACCAATGGACCTTTTGTCATTAGAAGATCGGCAGCAGCTACAGCTCCATCGGTGATGAGCTCCCCTACTTTAACGTAATCATTATCTTGAACTAAGATATGTTTAGATAGAGGTACCATATATCTGGCTTGTACTCCTTCTTTAGACTCAATAAAAATTTCTCTATTTCCCCGCTTAATACCACCATAAGTAACTACACCACTTAACTCACTAATAAAAGCAGTATTTGCAGGTCTTCTAGCTTCAAAAAGTTCAACAACACGCGGCAATCCACCTGTAATATCACGAGACTGATTAATAATACGAGGTACTTTAGCCAATACCTCTCCTTTTTGGACCCGATCTCCTACTTCTACTACAAGCTGTGCCTTAATAGGAATGGTATAAGAAGCAACAATAACCTCAGTACCATCAGACAAAACGATGCTTGGGTGTTTGGTCTTATCTTTAGACTCAATCATTACTTTAGCTTTTCGACCGGTTTGCTCATCAAACTCTTCTTGATAAGTTACTCCTTCCTCAAGATCTAAGAAACTGACTTCTCCCCCTTGCGTAGCCAACAACACAACGTTATATGGATCCCAATGGTATAGCTCTTGGTCATAAACTACTTGTTGATTATTTTTTACCTTAAGGTGTGCACCATAAGGTAAATGTGTACTCATTAATATTTTTCTTGTGGTAGGCTCTAAAATTTGCAACTCAGAGGAACGACTCATAACTACTTCAATAGATTCTCCATTTTTATCTAAATAGTTTGTAAGAACAAGTTCTTCAAAGTTTACAATACCTGCATATTTGGCTTTAATTTTAGAATCCACAACAATATTGGATGCAGTACCTCCAACATGGAATGTTCTCATAGTAAGCTGCGTTCCTGGCTGTCCAATAGATTGAGCAGCAATTACACCTACAGCTTCTCCAACAGAAATGGTATTACCAGTTGCTAAGTTTCTTCCATAACATTTCACACAAACACCTTGAGATAGATCACAAGTTAAAACAGAACGTATAAAAACCTCCTCAAGGCCCGTTGCTTCTATTTCTGAAGCAATATGTTCATTAATTTCATTACCTCTAGCAATCAACAGTTTTCCTGTTTTTGGATCAAATACATCCTCTACAACTACACGGCCTAAAATGCGTTCTGCAAGAGATTCAACTATCCTGTTTTCGACTTTTACAGCACTTACATTAATTCCTTTGAGTGTACCACAATCCTCGGTAATTACAGTTAAATCTTGGGATACGTCTACCAATCTTCTAGTTAAGTAACCAGCATCTGCTGTTTTCAAAGCAGTATCCGCTAAACCTTTTCTAGCACCGTGTGTAGCAATAAAATATTCAATAACATTCAAGCCTTCTTGAAAGTTAGAAATAATTGGGTCTTCAATAATCTCTCCTACAGCACCTTGTGTGCTTTTCTGTGGTCTAGCAATCAAACCTTTCATACCTCCCAGCTGACGAACTTGTTCACGGGATCCTCTGGCACCAGAAATCATCATCATGTAAACAGAGTTGAATGAGCTATTGTCTTTTTCTAACTGCTCCATGAGTTGATTTGTAATACGGGTATTGGTCCTTGTCCAAACGTCAATTACTTGATTGTATCTTTCATTATCCGTTATCAATCCTAGCATGTAATTTCCCCAAATGGATTCTACCTCAGTAGTAGCTTGCGCAATGAGCTCGGCTTTAGCCGCTGGTATTTTTACATCATCTAACCCAATAGTCATTCCTGCTTTAAATGCTGTTTCAAAGCCTAACATTTTGATGTTGTCTAAGAAATTAACAGTAGCTACTGTACCAAATTTACTGTACATATCTGCCACAATATTTTGCATCTTTCTGACATTGAGTGTTTCATTCATAAACTCCATGCCAGCTGGACAGTATTCATTAAATACAACTCTACCCACTGTAGTAGAAATGTATTCATATGGAGCCTCTCCCCCTATATTTTTTTTGGGAACTCGAAGCTTTATGCAAGCATTAACAGAAACTTTTTCATGAGCCAATGCAATAAATACTTCTTTAGGAGAATAAAAATACATGCCATCCCCTAACACAATATCATCTGCAGTACTACATTTTTCTTTGGTTAGGTAATGAAGTCCTAAAATCATATCTCGTGATGGAATGGTAATGGGGACTCCATTTGAAGGGTTCAATATATTGCAAGAAGAAAGCATAAGCAGAGAGGCCTCTGCAATAGCTTCTTGCCCTAATGGCACGTGAACAGCCATCTGGTCACCATCAAAATCGGCATTAAAAGCGGTACAAACAAGTGGATGTAATTGTATTGCTTTTCCTTCAATTAATTTAGGTTGAAATGCTTGTATACCTAGCCTATGTAGGGTTGGAGCACGGTTAAGCAACACAGGATGACCTTTGAGAACATTCTCGAGGACATCCCAAATAACGGGATCTTTTTCTTCTATTAAATTCTTAGCTGCTTTTACAGTTTCCGCCACACCTCGTTCTATTAGCCTTCGTATAATAAAAGGCATAAATAGCTCGACAGCCATTTCTTTAGGTAAACCGCATTCATGGAGTTGTAATTCAGGTCCTACAACAATAACAGATCGCCCAGAATAATCAACACGTTTCCCCAGCAAATTCTGCCTGAAACGTCCTTGCTTACCTTTCAACATATCTGAAAGGGATTTTAGTGGACGTACTCCCTCTGAAGCTACGGTGTTTACTTTACGTGAATTATCAAGTAGGGAATCTACGGCCTCCTGTAACATACGCATTTCATTACGTATAATGATTTGAGGAGCTTTAATATCTAATAGTCTTTTAAGCCTATTGTTTCTAATAATAACCCTTCTATATAAATCATTTAAATCAGAAGTAGCAAATTTACCACCACCCAATGAAAAAAGCGGACGTAATTCTGGTGGGATAACAGGAAGTATACGCATGATCATCCATTCAGGACGATTTTCTACTTTTTTATTTTTGTCTCTAAATCCTTCAACTATTTTTAGTCTTTTAACGATTTCCAAGCGACGTTGTTGGGCAGGATCGGCAATAAGTTGTTCCCTCAATTCAATTGAGAGCTTTTCTAAATCTAACTTTTTTAAAATAAACTCAATAGCTTCTGAGCCAATTTGGGCTATAAATTTATTTGGATCTGAATTACTTAATAATTGATTTTCAGGAGGCAATTGATCCAAAATATCTAGATACTCCTCCTCAGAAAGTAGATCCATAGCAGCAATCCCACTATCTGCTTTAATACCTGGCTGCACTACTACATAGCGCTCATAGTATATAATTTGTTCTACTTTTTTAGTAGGTATACCAATTAAATAGCTAACTTTACTAGGCAGTGCTCTGAAATACCAGATGTGTGTAATTGGAACGACTAACTCAATATGTCCTACCCGTTCTCGTCTTTTCTTTTTTTCTGTAATTTCGACACCACATCTATCGCATATAATGTTTTTATAACGAATGCCTTTATATTTTCCACAATGACACTCCCAGTCTTTTACTGGACCAAATATACGTTCGCAAAATAGTCCTTTGGGCTCAGGCTTATGTGTTCTATAATTAATAGTTTCTGGAAGTGTTACCTCTCCAAATGAACGGGACAAAATCACCTCTGGGGAGGCAAGACTAGCAACAATACCGGAAAAATCAGTTGGCTGCAATTTATTTTTTCTAAACTTCATACTATTAAACTTGTGCACAATACTTTAGATATAGCATATACAAACGAACTTGTTCTTTATCTACAAAAGTGTAATTTCAAGGCCTAATCCCCGAAGTTCGTGTATCAATACATTAAATGATTCGGATAGATTTGGTTTTGGGATATTTTTCCCTTTAACAATGGCTTCATACGCTTTAGATCTACCAACCACATCGTCTGATTTTGTGTTAAGCATTTCTTGTAATGTATACGCAGCTCCATATGCTTCCAATGCCCAAACTTCCATTTCACCAAATCTTTGACCTCCAAATTGTGCTTTACCACCCAATGGTTGCTGGGTAATCAAAGAATAAGGTCCTGTAGAACGGGCATGCATTTTATCATCTACCAAGTGAGCAAGTTTTAGTAGATACACTACGCCAACTGTAATTTTTTGTTCAAATGGAAGACCAGTGGCACCGTCATACACCGTTGTTTTACCAAAACTGGGCAGTCCTGCTCGTTCCAGTTCAACAGAAATCTGATCTAACGATATACCCTCAAAAATTGGATTGACATAACGTTCTCCTAGTTCATGTCCAGCCCAACCTAATACGGTTTCATATAGCTGACCTAAGTTCATACGAGAAGGTAATCCAAGTGGACTTAGTACCACATCAACAGGTGTTCCATCTGCCAAAAATGGCATATCTTCCTGAGGAACTATTTTACAAACAATCCCTTTATTACCATGTCTTCCAGACATTTTATCTCCTACCTTTAGCTTTCTCTTCTCTGCAATATAAACCTTTGCTACTTTAACAACTCCTTTTGGTAATCCATCACCTGCTTCTAGGGTAAATTTTTCACGTTTAAAATTTACAATTGATTTTGTGCGCTTTGTGTTATATGCTTCTACAATATGCTGTATAAGTGTATTTTTATGCGCATCATTTGTCCAATTACTAAGTAAGAGGTCTCCAATGAAACTCTCTTCTTCTGGCACATTATATAGTGATGCGTCACGATAAACATTTTTTTTAGGGAAGAGTTTTTCAGCAATCAATGCAGTGGTAAACTTTGTTCCTTCTGGAATGATTTCATCACCAAACTGGTGAAAAACACCATTGGTTATCACTCCATCTAATACAGCTGTTAGCTTTACTATAGCAGTATCACGTAATTTCAGTAAAGTTTTGGCATGTGCTTTTTTTAGCAATTCCAATTCTTTTTTAGCTTTCTGTTTACCTTCCTTACTTCTATCCGGGCTAGAAAAAATTTTAGTATCAATAACCACTCCTTCCATTCCAGATGGCACTCTTAAAGAAGTATTTTTAACATCACCTGCCTTATCTCCAAAAATGGCTTTTAATAACCTAGCTTCAGGTGTAACATCTATTTCACCTTTTGGTGTGATTTTACCAATCAAAATATCACCTTCCTTAACTTCTGTTCCTACTTTAACAATTCCATCGGAATTTAGTTTACTAACTACTTCTTCGCTAACATTAGGAATTTCATTGGTCAATTCTTCTGAACCAAATTTAGTATCCTTAACTTCTAAAATAAACTCTCTAATATGAATAGAAGTAAAAACATCATCACGCACAACGCGTTCAGATATAACAATGCCATCTTCAAAGGTATATCCCTTCCATGATAGAAAAGCCACCTTTAAGTTCTTGCCAAGTGCTAATTCTGCATTTTTAGTAGCATAACCGTCACAAAGCACTTGACCTTTTTCTACACGATCTCCCTTAGAAATTATTGGAGAAAGGTTAATGCAGGTATTACGGTTAGTTCCTCTGAATTTATCCACCTCATAGGTTACTGAAGCGTCATCAAATGAAACCAATTCTTCTTCTTCTGAACGATCGTAATGAATAACAATTTTTCTACCATCAACATAAGTAACCACTCCGCTTTCCTGAGCAATGGGCAAGCCTCTAAATTCTTTAGCAACTCTTTTTTCTACTCCTGTACAAACGATTGGAACGTCTGGTCGTATTAACGGAACGGCTTGACGTTGCATATTAGATCCCATCAACGCACGACTGGCGTCATTATGCTCTAAAAATGGAATTAAAGAAGCAGCAACCGAAGCAATTTGGCTACTAGAAACATCCATATAAGCTATCTGATCTGGTTTTACCAAAGGGTACTCATCTCCATTTCGGACCTTGATACGTTCATTAAGAATATTTCCATCTTTATCTAAATGTACACTAGAGGGAGCAAAATTCGATCCTTCTTCTTCAGCAGCACTTAAATAACAAATCTCACCACTTAAATCCACTTTCCCATTTTCTACCTTTCTATATGGCGTTTCTATAAAGCCCATACTGTTGACACGTGCATACATACAAAGCGAAGATATAAGACCAATATTCATACCTTCCGGTGTCTCAATGGTACATAGTCGACCATAATGGGAATAATGAACGTCACGAACTTCAAAGCCAGCACGATCTCTAGATAGTCCACCAGGTCCAAGGGCAGATACACGACGTTTGTGTGTAATTTCTGCAAGCGGATTGACGTGATCTATAAGTTGGGATAATGGATTAATTCCAAAGAAAGAACTAATAACAGAAGACAATGTGCGGGCATTAATAAGGTCTGCAGGTTTAAGTGTTTCACTATCTCTAGTGTTGATTCTTTCACGAATAGTTCTTGCTAAACGAGACAATCCTAAGCCAAATTGGGTAAATAGCTGTTCTCCAACAGAACGAACACGTCGATTACTCAAATGGTCAATATCATCTACTTCTGCTTTTCCATTGGAAACTTTAATAAGATAATGAATAATTTCTATAATATCTTGTTGTGTTAGCACACAGGTATCAACAGGAAGATCTAAGTTTAGTTTTTTATTAATTCTATAACGCCCTACTTCACCTAGGCTATAGCGTTTGCTACTAAAAAAAAGACCTTCTACTGTTTCGCGAGCAGTTTGTTGATCAGGAGCTTCTGCATTGCGCAGCTGACGATAAATTTGTCCTATAGCTTCTTTGGTATCATTGGTACTATCCTTAGCAAAAGTGTTATAGATAACGTGATAGTCTGTATGAGCAGCATCTAATTTATAGAGGTTAACAGTGTTAACACCAGAGGATAAAAGAACCTCTATAGAGGCTTCATCTAATAACGTATTGCGTTCTAACAGAACTTCATATCGTGTAGTTGGAAAAATTTCTCCTGTTTCTTCATCTACAAAATCTTCTACCCAACTTTTAAGAACCCGCGCAGCTAGTTTACGTCCCTTATGCTGTTCTAATGTTTCTCTAGTTACTGCGACCTCATCGGAAAGGCCAAAAATATCTAATATATCTTTATCACTGCTATAGCCAATAGCACGTAACATGGTTGTAATAGGTATTTTCTTTTTCCTATCTACATAGATATACATTACAGAGCCGATATCTACAGTAAATTCTATCCAAACACCTTTGGCAGGTACAACTTTAGCAGAATAAACATTAGATCCACTAATATGCTTATTTTCAAAGAAGAAAACACCTGATGACTTATGAACCTGAGAAACAATTACACGTTCCACACCATTCATAATAAAAGAGCCTTGATCAGTCATACAAGGAATATTTCCTAGAAAGACTTCTTGTTCAATAGCCTCATATTTTCCAGTTTGCTCGTCATTTTGCAATAGACGCAATTTGGCTTTTAAAGGGACATCATAGGTCATTCCACGTTCAATACACTCTCGAGGTGTATATTGAGGAAGCTCTAAGTTATAATCGATAAATTCCAAGATGTAATTACGCTTAGAATCTTCAATAGGGAAATTCTCCATGAAGACTTTATAAAGTCCTTCATTTACCTTATTCTCCCTACTAACACCCAATTGAAAAAAGTCTCTAAAAGACTTCAACTGGATTTCAAGCAAATCAGTATAATTTGCTGGGGAATCAACTGAAGACATATTGCGGTTCTGTTTACTACTAAATTGTTTTTTCTCCACCAAGGTCCTATAAATTTAAAATTTTAAACAATTATAGGAAATTAAAAAGGGATACCTCCAACTTACATTTATAAAATGTAAAGCCCTGAAGGAAGCAAAATACGTAAGTATTTTCAGCAGGAGGCTCCCTTCAATAAATAGCATATTGCAACTAAATGACCTTTTAAGTTCCACCACCTCGGTTCATCAAATGAACTACTATATAATGTACTTAAATGTACTTATTTTAATTCAACTTCTGCTCCAGCTTCTTCTAACTTTTTCTTCATTGATTCTGCCTCTTCTTTAGGCAATTTACTTCTAATTGTAGTAGGTGCTGCGTCAATAAGTTCTTTAGCTTCTTTTAACGGCAACCCACTGATTTCTTTAAACAGTTTCACAACTGCAAGCTTAGAAGCTCCAGCAGACTTCAAAATAAGGTCAAACTCTGTTTTCTCCACAACAGCTTCAGTAGAAGCAGCAGCGGGGCCAGCCATCACTACGGGAGCAGCAGCTGCAGGTTCAATACCATATTCATTTTTTAAAATATCAAATAATTCATTAGCTTGCTTAATGGTTAAACCAACCAGCTGTTCTGCTAAGATTTTTAAATCGGCCATGTTTGTAAACGTTTATTAAATTTAGAGATTAATAGGATTATTAAATTAAAAACAGGAACCTTCTTTACTAAACTGACGCATTGGCCAAGGTTTCCATAACTCCCATCAAACGTCTTTCTCCCGATTGGAGAGAAGTAACAACATTTGAAATTGGAGACTTCAAAAGTGAAATAATGTCGCCCAAAATTTCTTCTTTTGACTTTAAGGTACTTAACATATCCAGGTGTTCTGCGCCAATGAATACATCACCATAAACAGAAGCACCTTTTAATGTAGGCACGCTTAATTTTTCTTCCGTCAAAAAGTTTTTCAACATTTTTGCAGGCGCACTTCCACTATCCTGAGCAAATAAAATACCAGAAAAACCCTTCAACACTCTTGCAAAAAAGGCTGCATACGCATCACCTTTTCCAATTTGCTCAAGCGCCTTCTGAATAAATGTATTTTTAGCAACTTGATATACCAAATTTTGCGCTAAACATTTTTTCCTAAATTTATTTACTTGCTCTACTGTGAGGCCCATAGCGTCTATCACATAGAAGCATTCAAACTGGGAAAATTTTTCTGCTAAATCTCCTATAACTTGTAATTTTTCTTCTCTTTTCATTTTGCTAAAGCCCAAGGGCAACATTTCTATCTATAAAAACACCTTTACTCATTGTACTAGAAAGACTAATGCTATTCACATAAATTCCTTTTGAAGAAGCGGGCTTTAGCTTGACAATGACTTTTATTAGTTCCATTGCATTTTCTACAATCTTTTCTAAAGGGAAAGACACACGTCCAACACTACTATGCACAATACCGTATTTATCTACTTTGAAACTAACCTTGCCTCCCTTAACTTCTTTTACCATCTTAGCAACATCCATAGTTACAGTACCTTCTTTAGGATTTGGCATTAAACCACGAGGTCCTAGTATTTTACCCAATTTACCTAATTTAGCCATAATCGTTGGCATAGTTATAATAACGTCTACATCTGTCCAGCCTTGAGCTATTTTGTCTATGTATTCATCTAACCCTACATAATCGGCACCGGCCTGCTTAGCTTCTTGTTCTTTATCTGCCGTACACAGTACTAGAATTCTACATTGCTTGCCTGTTCCATGAGGAAGAGATACCGTACCACGAACCATTTGATCAGCTTTTTTAGGATCAACACCTAAACGAATAGCCAAATCTACTGAAGCATCAAACTTTGTAATAGTATTCTTTTTTACCCATTCAACAGCCTCATTTAAAGGGTACATCTCTTTTAGAGAAACTTTTGGACTGTGTTTCCTTTGTGTTCTTGTTTGAATTGCCATGTTCATATCATTTATTTAATCCAAGGAGCGGAACCTTGTACTGTTACGCCCATGCTTCTAGCTGTCCCAGCTATCATCCTCATGGCAGCATGTATACTTGAAGTATTCAAATCCTGAAGCTTTCCTTCAGCAATTTGCTGTATAGTTTCCCAGCTAATGGTAGCAACCTTACGCCTATTGGATTCAGAAGACCCTTTTGCTATTCCAGTACATTCCATGATAGAATGAACAACAGGAGATGCTTTAACAACAAAATCAAAAGATTTATCTTGATAAATAGTAATAACTACAGGTAAGATTTTACCTTGCTGATCTTTTGTTCTAGCGTTAAATTGCTTACAGAACTCCATGATATTAACTCCCTTACTACCTAATGCAGGACCTACTGGTGGTGAGGGATTTGCTGAACCACCTTTCACCTGCAACTTTACATAACCTAAAATTGGCTTTGACATACTATTTATATAAATTTTAGAAATATTTCTAAGTTAAAATGCTTGCTAAAAAAGCTTCTTAACTTGGGTATAGCTTAATTCTACAGGTGTACTTCGTTCATCAAAAATTTTAACAACTACGTTAAGTGTTTTCCTTTCTTCAAAAATCTCTTGAACTCTTCCGGTAAAACCAGCAAAAGGACCATCTATAATTTCTACCATCTCTTCTACAACAAATATAGTGTTCAATTTAAAATTGACGGAATCTGACCCTGCTGTTTTACCTATAATTCGATCAACTTCTGCTTGATTTAAAGGAACAGGAGGACTTGCAGTACCCCATCCTTTCACACCTAAAAATCCAAGCGCTCCAGGCACACTTTTTAGCAATTGTATAAGAAGACCATTTGTAAGGTCTGCATACAGTAATATGTAACCGGGAAATAAATTCCTGTTTTTTACATGCTTTTTTCCATCACGTACCTCATATACCTTTTCGTAGGGTATTAAAATTTGGTCTACAGCATATTGCATATTCTCTTTTACAAGTTCTGCTTGTAAATTAGCTTTTATTTTTTCTTCCTGCTTACTGACTACCTTAAGCACATACCATTGTAACGCATTCATTCGAATAGTCCATTTTTTTTAAAAAGCACTATAAAACCAGACAACAGCTTTTTTAAAAGACCAATCAATTAGCCCAATAAGCAACGCAAATATAAAAGAAGCTACAAGTACAAGCATAGAGTTATTTTGCAACTTATGGTAGGCTGGCCAGGTAATCTTATACCGCACTTCCTGTATCAGATTTAGTATAAACACTTTTAACTTTGACATATTTTGTTCATGCACGGGTGGAGAGACTCGAACTCCCAGCCGATGGTTTTGGAGACCATTACTCTACCAATTGAGCTACACCCGTAGTATAAATTTTGTAAGAAATCCAGAAAATACAACAACATCCTGGAAATACAGAAGCTTCTTTTCTTTAATAAATTAAAGAAAAAGAAGCGATCAAAAATTATTCAACAATCTCTGTAACCCTTCCAGCGCCAATAGTTCTACCCCCCTCTCGAATAGCAAAACGCAATCCTACTTCCATAGCAATGCTACTAATAAGAGAAATTTCTAAATTAACATTGTCTCCTGGCATAACCATTTCAACCCCTTCAGGAAGCTTTATTTCACCAGTAACATCTGTTGTTCTAAAATAACATTGTGGCCTATACTTATTAAAGAAAGGTTTGTGACGCCCACCTTCGTCTTTAGTTAGAACATAAACCTCAGCCTTAAACTTACTATAAGGCTTAACACTGCCTGGCTTACAGATAATCATACCACGTTGAATACTTTCCTTATCGATACCACGAAGCAAAATTCCAACATTATCACCAGCTTCTCCTCTATCTAGTATTTTACGGAACATTTCTATACCAGTAACTGTGGAAGTTAACTTATCAGCTCCCATACCAATAATTTCAACCGGATTACCTGTTTGAACAACACCCTTCTCAATCCTACCCGTAGCTACCGTTCCACGACCAGTAATGGTAAATACACCCTCTACTGGCATTAAGAAATCACGATCTACTAACCGAACTGGAAGTTGGATATGATTATCAACAGCATCCATTAGTTCTTGAATTTTAGCTTCCCATTCTGGTTCGCTATTTAAAGCACCTAACGCAGACCCACGGATAATAGGCGTATTATCTCCATCAAATTTATAGGCACTTAAGAGTTCTCTCACTTCGAGTTCTACCAACTCAAGCATCTCAGGATCATCTACAGCATCTACTTTGTTCAAAAAGACTACTATGCTTGGAACACCTATTTGGCTTGCCAATAGGATATGCTCTCTTGTTTGGGGCATTGGTCCATCCGTAGCAGCAACCACAAGAATAGCACCATCCATCTGAGCAGCACCTGTAATCATGTTCTTAACATAATCAGCGTGCCCAGGACAGTCCACGTGGGCATAATGTCTATTTTTTGTTTGATATTCAACATGAGCAGTATTAATGGTAATACCACGCTCTTTTTCTTCTGGGGCAGCATCAATAGATGAAAAATCTTTCTTCTCTGCTAGTCCTGCTTTTGCTAAAACAGAAGTAATAGCAGCAGTAAGCGTTGTCTTACCATGGTCAACGTGTCCAATTGTACCAATGTTTACGTGCGGTTTTGACCGATCAAATGTCTCTTTTGCCATAACTGTATATTCTTTAGATTTTTAATAAAATAATTTAAACAAATAACTTTTTGGATCTATGTAACCCGACAGTTCACTAACTCCAAATATGGAGCCAATGACGGGATTTGAACCCGTGACCCCTTCCTTACCAAGGAAGTACTCTACCCCTGAGCTACACCGGCCCTACAAAGCTCTTAAGAGCGGGAGACGAGCCTCGAACTCGCGACCTACAGCTTGGAAGGCTGTCGCTCTACCAACTGAGCTACTCCCGCTTATACATTTAGACCTAATACAAACTACTGAGTGGGGAGAGAAGGATTCGAACCTTCGAAGCTTACGCAACGGATTTACAGTCCGCCCCAATTGGCCACTCTGGCATCTCCCCTAACATTAAAGAGATACAACAAAAACTACACCATGTCACCAGTAGAGTGAAACGAATTTACGAATAATATTTATTTCTTACAATAAAATAAGTAAAATAGGAAAAAAATATTATCTTAATATATGGAGAAACTTAAATCATAAAATACACCATCAGTCTATAATAGATCTATATAAAGCCCTACGGAAAGGGGTCGAATAGCATTATCTGGTCCTCTATTTTCATCAAAAAGGGAGCTTAACCCATGCGTTACGATAAGTCCAAAACGGCTGTAACCAAGTCCACCTTGCCAAGAAAGGTGCGCTCTACTCAAATTAAAACTACCACTCCTAACCAGGGATGCTCCTGTTTCATTATATTCAGAGTAATCAATAGTAGTGGTAGCTCCTATGCGAAAACCAAGCTTCATGCCTAACCAGACATGGAACCCTTCTTTAGGCTCATCCAAGACACTGTTAAATCTAACTCTAAACATAACATCAAAATACGAAATGTTGAATTGCGATCCCGTTACCTCTCCATCATTACCTATTAGTTGTGTTTCATCGATTTGTTTGCATTCTGTGCGTTTTTCACCTACTCTTGTAAGCGTCTTATAAATTTTTTTACCACTGGAGTTAGCCATATGATCAAAGTAGTACTTTAAGGAGCTAAACCCAACTCCAGGACAGAATGCAAAACGAGATTGATTGATGCGAATGGCATACAAAAAAGCAATATTGTGACGAAATAGACCACTAAAATCAAATTTTTTAACAGGTATCGGAGCAGAACTACCCTGATGGAGCAAATAATCCATACCTAACAGTTCAGATGTACAGCTAAAATAGTTCTCAATCGGAGGTACATAGGCATCACTCATTGGTAAATTTTCCTGATCGCTGATAGTAGCAGGGGACTCTCCAACGTTTCTATATGCTGTAGCATGCACTACATCCACTATAGCATGATTTGCAAAAAAAATCAATAACAGGGCAACTACCTTATTTTTCATGTGTACTAACTAAAACAGATTAAAATGTGTTACGGATTTTATTAAAATACATATCCTTTAGCAAAGTTAGTTTTTTTTTGACAAAAAGTTATTTTTTTTCAAAAAATATATTTCAAACCGACATTCCCCACTAAAAAATGTAGTCTTTTAATTGTTTTTACAATTGACTAATAATGAATTATGGGATTTCTATTAAAAATTTTTACAGTACGTTAGGCTATGTATTAATTTTTATAAAAATATTTATCCATATTTTTGATTATATTCATAATCAATATAAAAAACAGTTCAAAATATCGGTTCTTCGGAATATCGGTTCAAAGTATATTAAACCATTTTTTTGAAATAATTTTTATGTTTATTATCTTTACGTATAGGAATTGGACTTGTAGCTTAACTGGATAGAGCACTGCACTACGGATGCAGCGGTTAGGGGTTCGAATCCCTTCAAGTCCACGAAACCTCACACTCCACATTCCGCACCAAAATTTTTAGCTTTTTTATTTTATAACTCCCCAGGTACCTTTTTTAAATTTTGTAAAAATAACTGATTGTTAATGTTAAATATAAATATTTTTATCAATTTTAACATATTGGAAAATGTGTTACCAAAATTTTTACCACGAATTTTATATTTCATTACAAATCAACTATAAAAAAACAGCTATTGTGTGTATAACACAGGGTACCTGGATAGTTACGTTATTTTATGATAAAGAAAAAAGGATTTTTGAATAGATTTTTATCTACTTCAAGTCTTCTGGGACTTGCGCAACAGGTCTAATACTTATTGCTTTTAGACTTGCATAGTATTTTTTTATTTACTACTTTTAGTAAAAATAGCTATCTCCTTAGGATGTGAGTGTGTCATTAAACAAATTCTCCTAGCGGGCAAATCATTCTTGAAAGAAATAGTATTTATTGAACATGCTAACACCATTATTCAACATTGTTAGTAAATATTTCTTACTCTTGTTGACTATTTCTAGATGCATAGCATGTTTTCATGATGTTGTCATGTGGAAATATCACAAAATAACTTAGATCTCTTTTTCATTTATACCATTTATACAATCAATACGGAAAATAAAAAAATCTCGAAATTTTATTGATAATTACTCAGATGCTACTGGGCATGTTGGAATTGTAGTTGGATACAATACGACTGCCTCATCTACTATAGTAGGTGACAGGAGGATAGATGGCAGAATTGTTTGTAACGACTGGGGGTTTAGAGCAGAACAAGAGGATAAGGTTCATTTTCTACGTTTTGGCAATGATGCCAGAGAATTATTAGAATCTGTGATGAATTAAGAACAGCCTATGCATAGCATTAAAATTCTATTTACTTATGTACAACTTATTCTGTATCGATACAGAATAAGTTGTATCTATACCTTTTCTTTTATCGTAGGTGTATTGGGCTATACGCCTAATACACACCTATGGTATGAATTATCAGGTAGGCAACATCCCAATTTACGTGCTGTTATTACGGCACTTGCTAAAGAGAAAAACAACCGTTATGCATTATATAATCAAAATAAGGCATGGGAGCTTCCAGATTTTATAACCATTTATACCCATCCCAATGAGTATATAGCAGGACTTTCGCATTTTTAATTAAAAGCTGTATATGGATTACGCCATAACTTTTCCTGAAAAATTTTTAAGGGTTCA